>JBFYOO010000051.1:0-2809 GCA_041303785.1 Micrococcales bacterium | reverse complement strand
CTAGCGCAGAGCAAGGGCATGAAGGCCATCATCTCGCACCGTTCGGGCGAGACCGAAGACACCTTTATTGCAGACCTGGCCGTGGCAACCAACGCCGGCCAGATCAAGACCGGTGCACCTGCCCGAAGCGAGCGCGTTGCGAAATACAACCAGTTGCTTCGCATCGAAGAAGAACTCATGGATGCCGCCGTGTATGCAGGTCGCGACGCATTCCCGCGTTTCAAGAACTAAGCAACGTCCACTAGAAACTAGAGAAACTCATGGCACGTCGCCCGGCTAGTAAACCCGCTTCTCGCAAACCCGCTGCAAAGCGACCTGCGAAAGCATCGAAGGGTGCTGGCCGCGCGGCTGCTCTGAATGAAGAAACCCGCAACTGGATTGCGAGCAACTTCGACGTTCGCAATGCGGTGATCTTGATCATGATTGTTCTCGGTGTGCTCACGGTTGCGCCGAACGTGCAAACCTACTTCAGTTACCGCCAGCAAATTGCCGACATGGCCGCGCAGGTTGAAGAGGCAAAAGAGAATCTCGCTGAAATGGCCGTCGAGCGCAAGCGTTGGGATGACCCCGTCTATGTTCGCTCGCAAGCGCGTCAGCGTTTGTATTACGTTTTGCCAGGTGAGGTTTCATACCTGGTCATGGATGCCGGCAGCGTGAACACGTCAGACAAGAGTGGAACCGTTGGCGCGATGCTCGCCGAGCGACGCAACACTGCGGTGATCAGTTCTTCGATTCGCACAACTTCAGAGAACTGGGTTGATGACATTGTTGGTTCTGTGATTCGTGCGGGCATCGAAGAGCCGGTTGTCGAAGAACAAAAAAACTAATGCCGCAGTCTGACGCCACCGAGCGCGACTGGAAAGTCGTTAGCGCCCAACTTGGTCGACCCGCCAGAGACATCGTGTCCATCGGCGCGCGCTGTGTTTGCGGCAACCCAACCGTTGTTCAGACCAAGCCGAGGCTTGCCGACGGCACGCCGTTTCCGACCGTTTACTACCTGACTCATCCGGGGGCTACCGCCGCAGTGTCGACGCTCGAGGCGACTGGCCTAATGGTCGAACTGCAAGACCGCCTCGCGGTCGACGAGGCGCTAGCTGCCGCCTACCAGGCGGCCCACGAGGCATACACCCTTGATCGCGACAAAGTGGCCGCGGCCTGTGGGCTTGAGCCAGTTGATGAGATCTCGGGCATCTCAGCGGGGGGAATGCCCGTGCGAGTGAAATGCCTGCACGCGCTGGTCGGCCACTCGCTGGCGGCCGGCCCAGGGGTCAACCCGGTGGGCGACATCGCCCTTGAACTTTGCAGTTGGTCGCCCGACCGCTGCCAGTGCGAGCCCTCATGGGGCACAGAATGAAAAACCCGAAAGGCTAAACTAAAGCAATGTCTAAACCACAAATTCTGATTGTCGGCGGCGGTTATGCCGGATTCTACACAGCCAAAAAACTTGAAAAAATCCTTCGCTCTGGCGAGGCAGACGTCACCCTAGTTGACCCGCTTCCATACATGACCTACCAGCCTTTCTTGCCTGAGGTCGTCGCCGGATCCATCGAGCCACGTCACTCGGTGGTGTCACTTCGTCGCCACCTAACCAAGACCAACATCATCACCGGCAAGGTTGTGAAGGTAAATCACGCCAAGAAGCTTGCGACAATCGAGGTGGTTGGTGCTCCAGCATACGAGTGGAAGTATGACCACATCGTCATGACCGCCGGTGCAGTTTCTCGCACATTCCCGATTCCTGGTGTTGCCGATGTTGCTATCGGAATGAAGACCATCGAAGAAGCGATGAACGTGCGAAACCGCATTCACAAAAACTTCGACATCGCAGCAAACTTGCCAAAGGGCCCTGCGCGTGATCGCCTGCTCACCTTCGTAGTTGTCGGTGGCGGTTTCGCCGGCATCGAGACCATCGCCGAAATGCGCTCACTCGCAACCTACTTGCTGCGTTTCTATCCGGGCATCAAATTCGAGGATGTGCGCTTTCACCTCATTGAGGCAATGGGCCGCATCATGCCTGAGGTTTCGCTCGACACTTCGCTCTGGGTTATCGAAAACCTAAGGAAGCGCAAAGCAACCGTTCACCTAAACACCCAGCTGCTCAGCGCGGTTGGCGGCAAGGTCGAACTCTCAACCGGAGAGTCATTCGAGTCAGACCTAATTGTCTGGACCGCCGGTGTGAAGGCCAACCCGTTTGTGCCTAACTCAGACCTTCCGCTCGATGACCGCGGCCGCATCTACGCTCAGGCGTCATTGCGCGTTGCCGATGGCGACAAGGTTGTCGAAGGCGCATGGACTGCCGGCGACGTTTCAGCTGTTCCTGACCTTTCGGGTGATGGCGTTGGCGGCTACTGCGTGCCAAACGCTCAGCACGCTGTTCGCCAAGCCAAGTTGTTGGCCAAGAACATCGCGGCAACCATCCGTGGTGGCGAAGTTAAGAACTACTTCCACAAGAACATGGGTGCGGTTGCTGGTCTCGGCATCGGCATCGGTGTCTTTCAATGGCGCAAGGTTGCCATCAAGGGTTTTCCAGCCTGGTTGATGCACCGCGGTTATCACGGATTGGCCATGCCAATGTGGGAGCGCAAGATTCGCGTTTTCGCTGGCTGGTTCTGGAACTGGGTTCTTCGCCGCGACATCGCGTCGATCACCGCTTCGCACACCCCACGATTAGCCTTCGAGGCATCGGCGTCTAGACCTGCTCCGGCAGCACCTGCGGCAAAGAAGGCTCCAGCCAAAAAGGCCGTGACCAAGAAGACTCCGGCTAAAAAGGTTGCGGCCAAAACCGCACCAAAGCCAGCGGCCAAGAAAG
>JBFYOO010000050.1:0-20729 GCA_041303785.1 Micrococcales bacterium | reverse complement strand
GTCTGTCGCTAGCGCGGCTAAAATTAGGGGAGATTGGCCCATGCCCAAAAGATTAGGCAACAAACTGGGTAATGTGGCGTATCGCCACGCATTCGAGGCAAAGGAAGGCACTGTGAACAAGTCACTGAACCTTCCGCTCGCTCGCTCGGCTGTCGATCGAGACTATTTGCAACGCAAAAACCCTGATTTGTTTGACGATCTCTGGGCAAACGAGCTCACACGCGTCTTGCCGATGCGTCAGGGCAAGATCTTGCTGCGCCAGAACGGCAGCAACTCGGTTCCGCAACTCAAACTTTTTGAGGTTCAAGCCGTTGCCTCTGCCACGCTCAGGGTCTATCTCGGCATCTCAACCGAAGCTTCGGGCGCAGAGCCAGCCGGCACGCCGATTGTTCTAGCCGTGCTGTCAGAAAGCGCGGCCAATCAACTCGAACCAGACGAAAGCGCATGGATAAGCCTTCGCCGAAACGGCGCGGGCTTGAGCGACCGTGACGCGGGTCTCTACGCGCAAGCGCTATCGATTGCCAACTGGCACGAAAGCCATGGCAGATGTTCAAAGTGCGGAACACCGACCGTCGTGATTGACGGGGGATGGGTCAGAACTTGTTCGGCCGATGAAAAAGAGTTTTACCCACGAACTGATCCGGCAATCATCGCCGCCATAACCGACGACCAAGATCGCATTCTGCTCGGCTCTCAAGGAATCTGGGAAGAAAACCGCTGGTCTGTCCTCGCCGGTTTTGTCGAACCAGGAGAGTCGCTCGCCGCTGCCGTTGAGCGGGAAATTTTTGAAGAAGCCGGAGTAAAGGTTTCTGAAATCGAATATTTGGCAAGCCAGTCTTGGCCGTTTCCATACTCGCTCATGGTCGGCTTCACAGCTCGCGTTCGCGGAGACCAAGAGTTGGTTCCTGACCTGCTCGAAATCGAAAAGTTACGTTGGTTTAGCCGCGATGAAATCGCCGCCGATGTTCAGAACATTCTTTTGCCAGGCAGGCTTTCGATTGCGAGAGCGCTAATTGAAAACTGGTTCGGTGGCGAGCTCGTCTCGGCATCAGAACTGAAGGGTTAGTCTGCGATGTCGAAGCAATTCGTTGCAGAAGACCTCTTGGCCAACCTCGATGAAGAGCAGCGACTAGCGGCTGAGTCGCTGGTTGGGCCAACTTGCATAATGGCCGGCGCGGGCACGGGCAAGACTCGAACAATTACCCACCGAATCGCCTACGGCATAGCCAAGGGCTATTACGCAGCCAATCGTGTGCTGGCCCTCACCTACACCAATCGTGCGGCCGGTGAACTGCGCTCTCGCCTGCGAGCGCTCGGTGCGGCCGGGGTTCAGGTCAAGACCTTTCACGCTGCTGCGCTTTCGCAACTCGAATTCTTTTGGCCGCAGTTTGCTGGTGTCCCAGCTCCACAGGTGCTCGAGTCAAAGGCTAAGCTGATCGGCCAGGCGGCCACCGAGTTGAAGCTGAAACTCGACACCGCGGCCTTGCGCGACATGGCAGCAGAAATCGAATGGCGAAAGTATTCGATGCTCTCGATCGAGAAGTATGAAGAGGTTGTCGCTAAGCGCCCAAGAATCGGGTCGCTCACCGCCGAGCAGAATGTCGAACTGCAGAAACAGTATGAGCAGTCAAAAGTGCAGGCCCAAAAACTCGACTGGGAAGACGTGCTGATTCTCACCCTCGGCATGCTTCGGGCAGAACCGCTTGCACTAAGTCATGTGCAGCAGCAATATCGCTTTTTCACGGTCGACGAATATCAAGACATCTCACCTTTGCAGCACGCTTTGCTAGACACCTGGATGGGCGACCACACCGACCTCTGTGTGGTTGGTGACCCGAACCAAACGATCTATTCTTTCACCGGCGCATCCAGCGAGTTTCTCAGAAACTTCGACCAGCGCTACGACAACGCCACTATTTTGCAACTCACGCAAAACTACCGAAGCACTCAGAAGATTGTCGCTGCCGCGAATCGAGTCGTTGCAGAATCGAACTCGATTGATGCGCTAACGGCGCACGGCGAAGCGGGAGAAGAAGTAAAGGTCCTTCAGTTCGCCAATCTTGCCGAAGAAGCGCGTCAGGTTGCCATGGTTATTCGCGAACAACTCGATGCGGGGGTTAAGCCAAACGAGATAGCGGTGCTTTATCGCGTAAACGGTCAGAGCGAGGTGTTTGAGGCAGCGCTGAGCGATCAGCAAATCGAATACCAACTTCGCGGCGGCGAACGGTTCTTCAATCGACCCGAAATCATGCGGGCAATGACGGCAATACGAGCCGAATCTAACTCGGCGGCTCGCGAAGACAAGACCACCTTCGAGCTCGTCACTGACATTTGCCGCAGCCTCGGCTGGACCGCTAGGCAACCGGAATCTGCCGGTGCCGAGAGGGACAAGTGGGATTCGCTTACCGCCTTAATATCAATGCTCTCTGAGATGCCTGAGGGTTCGACGCTCTCGCAGTTTGCCGCCGAACTAGATGAGCGAAAGCGCTCACAGCACGAACCGGTAAAGCCCGCGGTGACGCTGTCGACCATCCATGCAGCCAAGGGGCTTGAGTGGTCGCAGGTCTTTATCGTTGGCACCACCGAGGGTTACATGCCGATTGCTTACGCAACGAATGCCGCTGAGATCGCTGAAGAGAAGCGACTCTTCTATGTGGCGGTGACCCGAGCCAAAAAGAAACTCAGCATCTCGTGGGCAAAGCGAGACTCTGCTTCGGGCCGTGACCGAGAACCGTCTCGTTTTCTTGCCCTGCTTGGCTAACTGATTAGACATGCGCAGGCTGTGCTGAACTGCCATTGAATTTCACTGATTTGCCCAGAGCCAATCGATAGCCGATAACCGGTGTGATCGGGCGAAACTGAATCAAAGCCGGCAGCCCGGTCAACGAATTGCAAAACTCTCTGGCAAACAATCGCGGCAGCAAACAGAACGGCAACGCTGTCATCGAAATCTTGTTTGCTGAAAAGCAATTGTGACGCGATAGCTGGCCAGGCGAGGTCAGCCGCGGTTTGGTTTTCGTGAAAGCAACTCAGGCAAGGGCTCTTTGCAACTTCGATGACCGGGCTTATTGCTACCCCCTCAGAATCAAAAACGGCACTCACGTGTGTAACGCCAGCTAGCATCCACTTTGCATAGTCTCGTGGTGCAACCGCATTGTTTGAAATCAGCACGGCGAAATCAAAACTCTCGCAAGTTATTGCTTCTGCAAATTCGTCAAAACTGCTGAGCTCGGTCACAATCGCACCAATGCCCGACTGGCGAAGCGAATGCACAATCAACTCATGTGCCGCTGCCTTAGCCTGCACAAATACTTTGCGCGTTTGTCTGGCTGCCAAAACTGCGGCACCTTCACGTGAGTGAATCGACTGAGCCCTGCAGATCTCGGCGAATCGTGCCTCGAGAAACTCGGCACTGAGTTGGGTTGGCAACGCAGCATCTCGCAACAAAACCGAATCGAGTTGCCCCAAGAGTTCTCGAGGGTTCTCTGCTGCAACGGCTTGTGCTACATCGTCGAAGTATTCGTCGGCAATTCCTCTGTTTAGCAGACCTAGCAGTCGCTCCTGCCCGGCGGTGAGTTGCACTAAGCGCACGGCATCGGTCGACGAACCAAACTGCACTTCACTTGGGCTTCTCCAGAGCAGTTCTTTGCTCGGATTTATTCGCAAAACCATGTCAATGAGTTTTGTCCGCATGCCGATTTCAAGGGCAAGTAGTGCACAGCCTTTTTTGCCAAGGGGGCTTATTCGCCGAGCAGGTCTCGCAGCGCTCGATCGAAACCGTCGTCGGTGCCGGCATCCAGGCGAGCAAAAAGCAGCTCGGGGTTGGCTATCTCTTCTGCGGTTGGCAGCATGTCTGGGTGTTGCCATAGGGCGTCGCGCTTTTCACTGCCAAGTCGGTGCCCGATTTCGCGCCACAGGGTTGCGGCCTCGCGAAGCTTTCTGGGGCGAAGCTCGAGACCGATAAGCGTGCCGAAAGTCTTCTCAGCCGGCCCGCCGGTTGCCCTGCGCCTGCGCACTGCCTCGCCGATTGCGATGCTCTTTGGCAGCAGGCTGGTTGCCTGGTCGGTGACAGCGTCGACCCATCCTTCGATAAGTGCGAGGGTGTTCTCGATGCTTTCAAGCGCTCGGGTTTGGTCTTCGCTTCGCGCAGCGATGAAGGCGCCGTTCTGAAACGCCTCTTGAAGCGCGGCCGCATCGATTGACTCCATGTCGCGGGTCAACTCTTCGATTTGCGTTGTGTCGATTTTGATCTCACTTGCGTACTGCGTGATTTGGTTGATCACGTGCTCACGCAGCCAACGGCTGTGCTTGAAGAGTCGTGCGTGGGCTAACTCGCGAACGGATAAGTAAATCAAAACCTGATCTGTTTCGACATCTAGTGCGGTGATGTAGTTCTGGATGTTTTGTGTCACGAAGGCCGCGCGCTGGTCAGAGAAAATCGGCAAACCGATATCGCCACCGGTTAGCACCTCGCTCGATAGCTTGCCAAGCGATTGACCGAGCTGCATCGCAAAGAGCGCACCGCCGAGAGATTTCATCATCGAGGTTGCGTTGCCAATCATTCCAACAATTTCTTCTGGTGCCGACTCACGCAAGCTGTCGCTAAGCGCTGCGCTCATGCGTTCGGCTACGGGGGTAGCTAGCGCTTGAAACAACGGCATGGCATCTTGCACCCAGAGTTCTCTGGTTAGAAACTTTGGTTCGGCAGTGAGCTCTGAAATCTGGGTAGCGCCGTTGAGCCAGAGGGTCGCAATCGACAACGCCTTGACGATCTCGCTTTGAGTCTCGACCGAAGGTGCCTCTGATTCGCTTGCCGCGAGTTGACGGGCCTGGTCGGTAGCTAGTTTCCAATTCACCGAGCCGTCGCTTGCCGCCATCTGCCCGAGAGCAGCCCGCAACTGAGCCATTAGGGCAGCCATTTGGGCTGGGTCGCTCGGCAGGCCGGCCGCCGCCGCTAGCTTTTCGACATCCATGCCCTGAGCGCCTTTTTCAAGGAACTCGCGCATGAAAGCCTCGAAGTCTTCGGGGTTCGGCTGTTCGCTGTCGGCATTGTCGGTCATGGTTTCTCCTGTCTACAACGCTAATAGGCTTAAGGGGTGCCAAGACGACTTTTTGCCAAGAGCAGAATAGCCAGACGACCTGAATCTCGCCGTTCCGTCGCGGGCACATCCCTTCTTGTTATCTTTTCTCTCGGATTAGTTGCGCTCAGTTTCTTTGACGCACCCTATGTGATCGAGCGGCCGGGTCCGGTTGTAAACGTGCTCGGCGAATACCAAGACAAGTTGGTTATCGATGTTGTCGATGCCAAGACCTACGCAACCGAGGGAGAGCTGGGTCTGCTCTCTGTGAGCATTGTTGGCAGCCCAGAGCAAACTCCAAGTTGGCCAGAACTGTTTTTCGCTTGGCTTGATCCGGCGCAGGCCATTGCGCCGATTGAACAGTTCTATCCGAAAACCAAAACCGTCGAACAAGTCGAGGCTGAGAGCACCGCAATGATGGAGGAGTCGCAGCAAGACTCGGTCGCCGTTGCGCTGAAGAAACTTGGCTACGAAATTCCTTCGAACATCTACATCAGCGAAGTTTCAAAAAATAAGCCTTCCTCGGGCAAGTTAGTTGCCGGCGATTTCGTAAAGGCAATCAACGGTGTCGAACCAACCTCAATCGACAACCTTCGGGAGATGATTGGCGAATACGATTCAAAGACTCCTTTGCAGGTGACGGTAGAGCGTGACAAGAAATCTCTCGTCTATGAGGTCACCCCGATCAAGAATGACGATGGCAAGTATGTTCTTGGAATTTTCGTTGGAACCAAATACGACTTTCCGGTGAAGGTGAACCTGCAGGTCTCAGACATCGGCGGCCCATCTGGGGGAATGATGTTTGCCCTCGGAATCTATGACCGACTCACCCCCGGCGCACTGACCGGAGGCAAAAATATTGCCGGCACCGGCACCGTCAATTCACTGGGTGAAATCGGCTCAATTGGCGGCATTAGGCAGAAAATGTATGGGGCAGAGCGCTCAGGGGCAACCCACTTTCTGGCTCCTGTCGGCAACTGTTCTGAGGTCGTCGGGCATATTCCCACCGGTTTAACAGTTATATCCGTTAGAACTTTTGACGAGGCGCTCGTGGCAGTAGATGCAATCGCGAACGGCAAAGACACCAAGCAGCTCGGTAGCTGCTCGACAAAGTAACGCAACATCAAAATAAAGGTAGAAAATGGCAACTCGTACAGACAGGCAAGTCTCACCGGTAACGGTTTCGATCGTTATCCTCTCGGCAATTTTCTTTTCGCTGGTTGGGGCGGCGGGCGTTTACACCGATTGGCTTTGGTTTGAGCAGCTTGGCTTCAGCGGGGTATTCACAACTCAGATCGTTGCTCAGGTTGTCTTATTCGCCGCCGCCGCGATAATTGCCGGCACCCTCACCTGGCTCGCCGTGTGGTTAACAATTAAAACCAGACCTGTCTACGTGCGTCAGCTCGAGGGCGATCCTTTGGCTATTTATCGCGCACTTGCAGAGCAGCTTCGCAAAGTTGCACAGATTGTGCTACCAATTGTTGCTGCTCTCTTTGCAGGTCTAGCGGCGTCGTCGCAGTGGCAACTTGTTGCGGTTTGGGCAAACAGCACCAAGACCGGCGACACCGATGCTCAGTTTGGGCTCGACGTTAGCTTCTATCTCTTTGAGTTGCCGTTTTACACGTTCATTGTCGGCTTCTTCTCAACTCTGACTTTCTTTGTGCTCGCACTGTCAATCGCGGGTCACCTAGTGTTTGGCAACATTCGCTTCACCGGCAGAGCGGCCACTGTCGCAAAACCGGCACGAATTCAGATTGCCGCAACCGCAGCTGTGTTTTTGGCCGTTCAGGGTGCTTCGCAGTGGCTAGATCAGTACTCAGTGATGACAAGCGACGCCGGCCTGTTCACCGGTGCAACTTACTCAGATGTCAATGCCACCATCCCGAGTTTTCAAATTCTCGCTCTAATCGCTTTTGTTGTAGCCGTGTTGTTTATGGTTACCGCGGTTATCGGCCGATGGAGAATCGCGCTCGTCGGAACCTCACTCATGGTGGTCAGCTCAATTGTTTTGGCCGGAGTGTTTCCTTGGGTCGTTCAGTCGTTCCAGGTTGTTCCAAACGAGCGAACTCTCGAAGCGCCTTACATTCAGCGCAACCTAGACGCCACCAAGAAGGCATACGGTCTAGACAAGATTGAGATGGTCGAATACAAGGCCAAGACCGACACCGACGCGAGTGCCCTTCGTGCAGACGTTGAGACAACCGCCAATATTCGCCTAATCGACCCGGGTCTGGTTAGCAGCGCATTCAGACAGCTACAGCAGGTGCAGCAGTACTACAGCTTCGCCAACCACCTAGACGTTGGTCGTTACCAAATCGAGGGTAAGACACAAGACACCGTTATCGCGGTTCGCGAGCTAAACCAGTCGGGTCTTGGCTCATCGCAGTCTTGGTATAACAACACAATTGTTTACACCCACGGATTCGGTGTGGTTGCCGCCTATGGCAACAAGAGTTCCATCGATGGCCAGCCGCTGTTTTTGCAGAGCGGCATTCCAAATGAGGGTCTACTTGGAAAATTCGAGCCGAGAATTTACTTCGGTGAAAACTCGCCCACCTATTCGATTGTCGGCCCAACCGCCGATGGTCCGCGCGAGCTCGACTTTCCAGACAGCACCGGTGCGAGCGCAAGCTCATATACCTTCTCTGGTGATGGCGGTCCAATGCTCGACAACTTCCTAACGAAGATTGCATACGCGCTAAAGTTCCAGAGCGAGCAGATTCTGCTCAGTGATGCAATCGGCGACAAGTCGCAGATTCTCTACAACCGTGATCCGCTGCAGCGCGTTCAGGCGGTCGCTCCATACTTGACGCTTGACAGCGATCCGTATCCGGCAGTTGTTAACGGACGAGTGCTTTGGATTGTTGACGGCTACACGACCTCGGCAAACTACCCATATTCGAGCGCCGAAAACTACAGCCAAAGCATCGCCGACTCAGCAAGCGAGCGCACTCTAACTCGCGGCAAGATCAACTACATTCGCAACTCTGTGAAAGCAACCGTCGATGCCTATGACGGCAGTGTGAAGCTCTATGCCTGGGATGAAACCGACCCGATTCTCAAGACTTGGTCGAAGATTTACCCGAAGTCACTTCTTCCAGTTTCACAGATGAGCGGCGAACTGATTAGCCACGTGCGCTACCCGAGTGACTTGTTCAAGATTCAGCGCGCAGTTCTCGGCAGCTACCACGTCAAAGACGCTGGCGTTTTCTACTCGCAATCTGACGGCTGGATGACACCTAACGACCCGACCGGTTCGGTTTCACCTGCCAACGGCAGCACTTTGCAGCCGCCCTACTATCTGAGCATGAAGTTGCCGGGCGAAACCGATACCAAGTTCTCGCTTT
The DNA here is from genome assembly GCA_041303785.1 of Micrococcales bacterium. Classification (GTDB taxonomy): domain Bacteria; phylum Actinomycetota; class Actinomycetes; order Actinomycetales; family Microbacteriaceae; genus Rhodoluna. Next base: position 12,304 of record JBFYOO010000050.1, on the reverse strand, counting down.
ACTCAACATTCATTCCTCGAGCTACCAGCGCGCAGAGCCGAAACGTTCTGCGAGGTTATTTGGTGGCAGATAGTGAAGCCGGTTCAGAAGCTGGCAAGATTGGCGCAAACTACGGAAAGTTGACTTTGCTCAGCATTCCTAAAGACCTGAACATTCCTGGTCCGGGTCTCGTGCAAAACAATTTCTCTGCCGACAGCGAAGTTTCGCGCTTGCTAAACATCTTGCGTCAGGGTTCGACCACTGTGCTAAACGGCAACTTGCTCACGCTTCCAGTAGGTGGCGGTTTGCTTTACGTGCAACCGGTTTACATTCAGTCAACTGGCGAAACAAGCTATCCGTTGCTCAAGAAGGTCTTGGTTGCCTTCGGTGACAAGATCGCATTCGAAGACACATTGAGCGGCGCGCTTGACGTTCTCTTCGGTGGCGACACAGGCACCCCATTGCCAGACAACGGTGAGCAGCCGGGTGAGCCGATCACTGTGAATGCCCAGATCAAGGCACAGTTGGCGATTGCCGAGCGTGCGATTGCAGACAAGGCCGCCGCGATGGCTGCCAACGACTGGACCGCATACGGCAAGGCCGACGACCGACTAAACGCCGCTATCGAACAGTTGCTCAAGCTAATTAACTAGGTTGAGACTTTCTTCACCCCGTGATAACTTAGAAGCACATCGCGGGGTGGAGCAGTTCGGTAGCTCGCCGGGCTCATAACCCGGAGGTCGTAGGTTCAAATCCTGCCTCCGCAACGAAACAAAAAACCCAGACCTAGTGTCTGGGTTTTTTCTTTTCGAGGTCTTGCATGCTGCTGTGAACAACTCGAGCACAAGCCACGTGGTCGGTCTAGTTTCTTTGCGTGAAGTTCAAATCGCTCAGCTTGATCTGCTGTCTGCTTTTTGTGGGTCTCGGGTCTCAATCGGCAAGTGCAACTTGTCTGCCGTCGACAGGATCGGGCTTCGCCACCGGCTCAGCAATTTCTGGCAATCAAGTTGTGGTCTGCGCGAAAGAATCGCAACAGAGCAACTCAGTTTCAGCTTCGAAGCCAGTCGTGTCAACAAAAACATCCAAAACAACCCCTGGCAAAAAGCCAGCAGTCACCGCAAAGGTCAATTGCCCAACTCAAGTTAGAACTACTGAGCAAATTGTTTCGGCAGCCTTGGCGGGTTGTCCGATTGTCGGGCCAAGCGCTCCGCCTTCTCGGGTGGTGACGGTCAAGCCTGGCAAGCCGGCAATTGCCGAGGCGCGAGTCTTGGGATATTCGCAAAGCGACGAAGCTGTGCTGTCGCCAAGGGCGCTTTTCATAGGGGCATCGCAGGCAGTTGTTCGATTCGGAGAGGCTGTGGTTCTTACCAGCGATGCTGGAGAGCACGAAAAGACAGCGGTGATACTAGGGCGAATCGGTTTCGTTCGCTTCACTCCGGTTGACTTCGAGTGGCTTGGCGCTGGGGTTCAAAGGTCACCCGTGGCCGTCACTTCGTTTTCTACCGAAGGAACAAAGCCGATTTCTTTGCAAGTCGTTTACCTCGCCAGCACGCGATTTTCGTTGAGCGAGCAGTGGGTGCGTGTTGGCTCGGTGACAGCGAATGCCAATATCGCGTTGAAGGTTGAGAATATTGAGCCAACCAAGCGGCCCAGATTGACCCCGAGGCTAGTCTCTGCAAGTTGCGAAATGAAGCCGAGTAGCTACCGCTGTTAGAGAACTCTCAGGATGCATTCATAGACTATTCAGGTGGAGTTGCCACAATTTTGGCAGTTACCCCGGTGAAAGGTCATTGATGAATAACTACAACGGTCAATTTCTTTATGACATGCCAGTGCCAGAGGCGCCAAAGAAACTAACGCTCAAGCAGCGTTTAGCTAAGCGCACCACCTTGCTTTCAGGCACTGCGGCAATAACCCTCGGAGCTATCGTTGGTGGCTCTGTTGGCGGAGCTGTTGCTATCAGCGCGTTCAATTACATTCAATCTCCAGCCCCAATAGTTGTGAACAATGCCGAGAGCGTGACCTGGGTCACTGCGGCCTCGGCTGTCGCGCAGCCATCGGTGGTCACAATTTCTGTGTCATCGGGTTCTGAGGGCGGAAACGGTAGCGGCGAGTTTCTAACCGCAGACGGTTACATTCTCACCAACACGCACGTAGTCACGCTCGACGGAGCTACGGGTGCACCAGAGATCGAAGTGAAGACCTTCGACGGCAAGGTTTATTCAGCTCGACTAATTGGCACCGATCCGACCATCGACTTGGCTGTCATCAAGATCGATGCGCCAACAACTTTCACTCCGATAGTTTTTGCTGACAGCGACAAAGTGAACGTCGGCGACAACGTCGTAGCAATCGGTGCACCTTTGGGGCTTTCGAACACCGTTACAAAGGGCATTGTCTCGGCACTGAATCGCACAATTCAGGTTGCCTCTGCAGCGGCTCCAGATAACAACGGGCTCGGCCTAGAGCTTTGGAACACTCAAAGTTCTGCACCGCCAATCAATATCGATGTGATTCAGACCGATGCCGCAATCAACCCTGGCAACTCTGGCGGAGCACTCGTGAATGAAAAAGGCGAACTAGTCGGCGTCAACGTTGCGATTGCAACTGCCGGAAGTTCTTTCGGTTCTCGAGCCGGCAGCATTGGAGTTGGCTTTGCCATACCTTCTAACATCGCGAAGCGCGTTGCAACTGAGATTATGCAGACAGGCAAAGCAAGCCACGGATTACTAGGGGCGATGGTAAGCGACGCGACCAACTCTGAGTCGAGCGCAAGCTTCTCGGTTGGGGCACGAGTGGAGAAAGTTACTGAAGGTGGCGCTGCCGAGGCTGCAGGAATTAGGGCCGGCGATGTCATCGTAAGGTTCAACAACCGTGCGATTGCTTCATCTTCAGAACTAACAGCAGCGGTTAGGCAGCAGCCCGCTGGAGCCAAAGCAACGCTCGATCTCATTCGAGATGGCAAGACCACCAAGATTTTAGTTACTCTTGGCAACGCAGAAGACCTCGGATAGGCGCAATGAACGAAAACCAACCTGAGCCGCTAATCGGTTCAACGATTCTCTTAGAAGAGCAAGTTCAGAATGTTGAGCCTGGCGATCACGAACGGTTCTCGCACTTCGTCAAGAAAGAGAAAATCGTAGAGTCGGCGGTTTTAGGCACCCCGGTCGTTGCGCTTTGCGGCAAGGTTTGGACCCCTAGTCGAGACCCTCAGAAGTTTCCGGTTTGCCCAACCTGCAAAGAGATTTACGAGTCGATGCCGAACCCAGATGAGCCTGCTGACAAGTAAAACTGTCTAACTGAGGCCTGACTAAATCAGTTCGGTAGCGATTGCGGCGTCGCCGCGCATTAGGCGCAATCCTTGAAGAGGCAATTCCGACTTTGCGAGTTTGTGATGTTGACGCGCTCGCTCGGTAGCCTCGATGCCCACAAATTCAGAATTCACGATTCCCGCTGCAACCAGGCTCACTGTTAAAGCTCGGTCGTTGGCATCCTTCGCAACCTGCACCTCAGAGCCGATAACCTCTGCCGTTGCAATTCCATTCGCGTCGATTCTGCGAACAGCGTGCTTGCGACCACCGATGTTGGTTTTCTGCGAAGACTTCTTGGCAACGCTGTGCCACGAGCCGTCAGAGCCTTCGAAAGAAACGAGTTTATAAACGAAGCCGGCTGTCGGGGCACCCGAACCGGTCGCTACAGATGTGCCGACGCCGTAGGAGTCAACCGCTGCTGTTGCCAAAGCTGCAATCGAGAATTCGTCGAGATCGTTTGTGACGGTGATCTTCGTGTTCTTTGCACCGAGCGAATCGAGTAAATCTCTTACTCGGTTGACTTCGACGCCCAGATCTCCTGAGTCGAGTCGAACCGCACCAAGATTTGGCGCAAGTGCAACCGCTTTGCGAACGGCGTTCTCGATGTCGAAAGTGTCAACCAGCAGGGTGGTCTGTTCTCCGAAAGTTTCTAGCTGCGCCTTAAACGCTTGCTCTTCGGTGTCGTGCAGCAAAACAAATGAGTGGGCAGCTGTTCCCATGGTTTTGATGCCCCAACTGCGACCCGCTTCAAGGTTTGAGGTTGCATCGAAGCCAGCGATATAGGCAGCTCGGGCGACTGCAATTGCCGCGTGTTCGTTGACTCTGCGGCCGCCCATCTCTGCCAAGAATCTTCCGTTAGCCGCGGTCACCATTCTTGATGCCGCAGCGGCAACCGAAGAGTCTGAATTGAAAATCGAAAGAATTAGCGTCTCGAGCAAAACGGCTTCGGCAAAAGTCGATTCGACCGTTAGCACAGGGGAGTTGGCAAAAAATAATTCACCTTCGCGATAGCCAGATATGTTGCCGCTGAACTTGTAATTCGCTAGCCAGTCGAGGGTGGAGTCATCGACCACTTTCTCTTGTTTTAGCCAGGCGATTGTTTCGGCATCGAAGCGAAAATCCTTGATTAGATCTAGCAAGCGACCGGTGCCGGCTACCACACCGTAACGTCGACCGACGGGCAAATGGCGAGTGAATACCTCGAATACGCAGCGGCGATCTGCTGTGCCCGCGTGACGAGCGGCCTGAAGCATCGTCAGCTCATAGCGGTCGGTGAGTAGGGCTGTTGTGTTTAGCACGCTTCCAGCCTACCTGCGCCTAATCAGCCCGCAGTTAGACTAATTTTCGTGAATGATGCCCCAATCGGAATCTTCGACTCAGGAGTCGGTGGGCTAACTGTTGCTAGGGCAATAATCGATCAGCTGCCAAACGAATCAATCGTCTATCTGGGCGATACCGCAAACTCTCCCTACGGCCCAAAGAGCATCCAAGAGGTTAGAAACCTAGCCCTTACAGTCATGGATCGGCTCGTCGCAGAGGGTGTGAAGCTTCTCGTGATCGCCTGCAACACCGCCTCGGCCACAGTCTTGCGCGATGCTCGTGAGCGCTACACCGTTGCTCTTGGAATTCCAGTGATCGAAGTTATTCAGCCCGCAGTGCGCAGAGCTGTCGCATCAACTCGCAACAAGCGAGTTGGGGTGATTGGCACCTCGGTCACGATCGGCTCGAAGGCTTACGATGACGCATTTGCCGCTGCCGTAGACCTGCAGATCACAAGCGTCGCTTGCCCAGATTTCGTTGACTACGTTGAGCGCGGAATCACCTCGGGGCCAGAGTTGTTGAAGGTCGCAGAGGGTTATCTCGGGTCGATTCGCGAGGCCGGAGTAGATACCTTGGTTCTCGGCTGCACACATTACCCACTGCTCACCGGTGCCATCAGTTATGTGATGGGCGAAGACGTGACTCTGGTTTCTAGTGCAGAAGAAACAGCCAAGGATGTCTACCGAACCTTGGTTGAGCACAATCTGTTGCGCAGCGCTGTAACCAAGCCGACCCTTCGATTTCTTGCCACCGGTGACAAAGAATCGTTCGGAGCATTGGCACGCAGATTCTTGGGCCCAGAGGTCGCAAGTGTTGAAAACCCTAGAGAGGCATAAATGACTATCAGAATTGATGGCCGTGCTGCAGACCAACTGCGCGAAGTGACGATTGAACGCGGCTGGAGCGAGCACGCCGAAGGCTCCGCCCTGATCTCGTTTGGTTCAACCAAGGTTCTTTGCACAGCTTCATTCACGCCTGGTGTTCCGCGTTGGAAAGTTGGAAAAGGCGAGGGCTGGGTCACGGCCGAGTATGCGATGCTTCCGCGAGCAACTCACGACCGCAACGATCGCGAAGCAGTCAAAGGAAAAGTTGGCGGAAGAACTCACGAGATTTCTCGTCTAATCGGCCGCTCGCTGAGGGCCATAATTGACGTTCGCGAACTCGGCGAAAACACCATCGTTATCGACTGCGATGTTCTTCAGGCAGACGGCGGAACACGCACTGCAGCGATTACCGGCGCATATGTTGCACTTCACGATGCAATCGAGTGGGCGAGAGCGCACAAGCTCATTCCCGCAAAGTCAAAAACACTCATCGATAGCGTTGCCGCAGTTTCGGTTGGAATCATCGACCAGGTTGCGCTGCTAGACCTCGCCTACACAGAAGACGTTCGGGCCGAAACAGACATGAACGTTGTTGTCACCGGTTCGGGAAAGTTTGTTGAAGTTCAAGGAACCGCCGAAGGTGCGCCATTCGATCGCGATGAGTTGAACAGTTTGCTCGACCTGGCGCTCAAGGGCACGGCATCGTTATCTCAAATTCAGAAAAACGCACTGGCCTAGCAAGAGCATGAAGCTCGTTCTCGCATCTCACAACCAGGGCAAACTGCAAGAATTTGCCGAGATTCTTGAGCCTGCCGTTGCCGGCCTCGAACTTGTGCGCTACGACGGGCCTGAGCCCGTTGAAGACGGCACGAGTTTTCTCGAGAACGCCCTTATCAAGGCCCGTGCAGCATTTGCCTACACTGGCTTGCCTTCTATTGCAGACGACAGCGGAATCGCGGTCGAGATTCTTGGTGGTTCGCCCGGCATCTTTACTGCGATCTGGGCCGGCGGTCGCGACAACGCAGCCAATCGTCAGCTGCTGCTGGCTCAGTTGCGCGACATCAGTGACGAACACCGTGCTGCGGCCTTCGTTTGCACAATCGCGATGGTTAGCGAAGCTGGCGAACAGAGTTTCACGGGTGTTTGGTCGGGCAGGGTAGCGCGCGAAGAGCGGGGTAGTTTCGGGCACGGCTACGACCCGATTTTCATCCCAGACGGCTTCGACATTACGGCTGCCGAAATGCCGCCGGAGGTTAAAAACTCAATGAGCCATCGCGCAATGGCGCTTCAGCAACTAATTACTTCTCTCGCGACGGGCCTTGATTAGTTCGGTGATAATCGGAATCGTCGTGATGATTAGAAACGAAACAGTCACGACCGCCGCGTTCTCTCGCACAAACGGAATCTGACCCAACGCCGCACCAACAAGAGTCACTCCCGTTGCCCAGCAGGTAACTCCAATGAAGTTGTACTTCAGGTAGCGGCGGTAAGGCATCTTGCCAACCCCAGCGGCAACCGGAACGAATGTTCTCATAACCGGCACGAAGTGCGCGAAAATAATCGCTTTCGGACCAAAGCGGTCGAAGAACTTTTGGGTGCGCTCCACATTTCGGTGGTTGAAAAACCTAGAGTCTGGTCGCTTGAATATTGCGGGCCCGGCTTTGCGGCCAATCCAGTAACCGGTTTGGTCACCTAACCAGCCCGAAGCAGTGAACATCAAGCAGGCGAGCCAAAGCGGAAAGTCGAGAATTCCCGTAGCCATCATTAGCCCCATAGGAAACAGAATGCTGTCGCCCGGCAAGAAGAAACCGAATAGCAACCCGGTCTCTGCAAACAAAATTGCGCAAACAATTAAGACCGAAAGCGGGCCGACATCGCTAACAACTGTCGTTATCCACTCTTGGGCGTTTAGTAGTTCGGTTAGATTCACGTGCCCCCAGCAGGAATCGAACCTGCGCTTCCGCCTCCGGAGAGCGGCGCTCTATCCCCTGAGCTATGGGGGCCAAGGGTTCATTAGAAGTATATGCTGTTTGCATGTCACTGAGGCTTGCTGGGCAATGGGTTTGGGATTCGTGGTTTGTGCGTGATGGCTCAACCATTCATGCTTTCTATCTGCAGGCGTCGAGAGCACTTGGCAACCCAGATCGTCGCCACCGAAACGTTTCGGTCGGTCATGCAACTTCAACCGACTTGGTCAACTGGACTGTCGTTGAAGACGCTCTCGCGATTTCTGATTCTCCCGCCTTTGATAGCTTCACAACTTGGACTGGCTCGATCATCAAGAACACCGATGGCAAGTGGTGGATGTTCTACACCGGCACAAGCCGAGAAGATGGCGGCGATATTCAATCGGTAGGTGCTGCGACATCAGATGACTTGATGAACTGGAAAAAAGTTTCAAACGAAGCGCTCGTGCGTGCCGATGAAAATCACTACGCGAAGTTTGATCGCTCCGCTTGGCACGATGAAGCATTTCGCGATCCTTGGGTCTTCAAATTTCACACGGATGACGAACTGTGGCACATGTTGCTCACAGCGCGAGGCAAGGGCGGCCCCGACAAAGAAAGCGGCGTGATGGGTCACGCTACCTCGAAAGATTTGTTGAACTGGAAAGTCGAACCACCGCTTTCAAAAGTCGCGGCCGGCTTCGGCGAGACAGAAGTTTTTCAATTTGAAATTGTCGATGGCGTGCCGATCATTCTCTTCTGCTGCAGTCACCGCTGGATCAGCGAAGAGCGCAAGGCCAGAGAAACCGGCGGCGTCTACAGCCTTGCTGTGAACGCCGATCTTTCTGACCTCGACATCTCGAAGGCGGTCTGTTTTGACGCGCCGGGGCTTTATGCGGCTCGCCTGATTCAGGGCGTCGATGGCGGCTGGAACCTAATTGGCTTCTGGAACGAGGTCGATGGGCAGTTCGTTGGCGAACTCAGCGACCCCATTGCGGTGACAGCAAATACCCAATTCGGGCTGGTTCGCCGCGCTGTTATGTAAGCGTTTACAAATCGTTACCAAAATAGGGCGATTTGGGCCGTTTCGACCAAGCGTGCGGGGCTAGCATTTGGATTGCGCGCGTTGGCAACTGCCTTCAGCGTTCCATTGAAAGGACAAATTAATGAAAGCAAAGCGTTTCCTCGCTGCCGCAGCTGTTGCAGCTGTCGCAGCCGCGGCGCTAACCAGCTGTGCCGCTGGTAAGCCTGCCGGTGACGGAGAAGTAACCATTTTTGGTGGTTACGGCGAAGTACAGGCAAAGGCATTTCAGGCTGAACTAGATGCATGGAGCGAGACTTCAGGCGTCAAGGTAACCTTCACCTCGCTTGCATCATTCGACACAGACATCAAGGCAAAAGTTACTGCGGGTCAGCAGCCTGACATCGCAATGTGGCCTCAGCCAGGTGGTTTGCTAGACATGAGCGAAAACCTAATTCCACTAAGCGACATCACTGACATCGCACCAGTTCAGGCATCTTTGGTTCCTGGATGGGACACTCTTGCAGTTAAGGACGGCGCTGTTTACGGTCTTCCAGTATCTGCAAACGTAAAGACCTTGGTTTGGTACAACCCGGCAGCTTTCGAAGCTAACGGTTACACCGTTCCTACCACTGACGCAGAAATGACTGCCTTGACTGAGCAGATCAAGACTGACGGCAGCGGTTACCCATGGTGTGCTGGCATCGAATCTGGTGGCGCAACCGGTTGGGCAATCACCGACTGGCTAGAGCAGTACGTGCTCAACTACAACGGTGTTGACGTTTACAACCAGTGGATTGCTGGAGATGTAACCTTCGACTCGCCAGAGGTAACTCGCGCTGCTGAGAAGGTTGCTTCAACTCTTCTTGCACAGGGCAACGTTAACGGTGGTGGAGCTGCAATGGCAGCCGACAACTTCGGTAACACCGCACCTCTATTCGAGACCGGTGGCAAGGCTAAGGGTCAGTGCTTCATGCTCCGTCAGGGATCATTCATCACCGACTTCTTCCCAGAAGCAATCAAGGCACAGGTAACCGCTGGTGACTACACCAACGCAAACGTGTTCCCACTTCCAGCACCTGATGGCGGCCAGGCCGGCGTTCTCGGTGGTGGAGACCTAGCAGCAGCGTTCACTAACGACGCTGACGTTGCAAAGGTTCTTGACTTCATCCTCAGCGACAAGGTCGGAACCGTAATGGCAGTTGAGAGCTCATTCGTGTCACCACACAAGACATTCGACACGAGCTTGTACCCTAACTCGCTAAGCCAGACCATCGGAGAGACCATGGCTAACGCAGCTGTGTTCGGCTTCGACGGTTCTGACCGCATGCCTTCAGCAGTCAACGCACAGTTCTGGCTATCGGGAACCGATTGGGTTGCCGGCAAGGTCGACTGGGCTACTGCAGCAGCAGCAATTCAGGGCAAGTACTAAAAAGCATCAAACGACTTGATTTCAAGTCGATAGAGTCTGGTGGTGGGGTTCGCCCCACCACCAGACTTCTCAAATCCGAGCACTAGACACGAAGGGGTTGCGAATGGGCGACATAGTCTTCGGATTCGCATCGATCATTTTCGGTGTCGTGGCAAGCTGGGGCCTTTACTGGCTCCTAGATCGAGCGGTGCGTTTTCTTCCCGCCAAAGCCCAAGACAAATTCCGAGCAGTTCCTTTCCTTCTTCCGGCAGCCGCGCTGCTGATTCTCGTTTCTTTCGTTCCACTTCTTCAGACCCTCGTCTGGTCTTTCATGGATGGCGCTGGCCGCAAGTTCGTAGGCCTAGAAAACTATGTAGCGCTATTCACCTCCGAAGAGTTTCTCGGCATTCTGCTCAACAACTTCTTGTGGATTCTCTTCGTGCCAGCAGTCACCGTCGGTATCGGTCTTATGTTCGCAACTCTCACCAACCAGGTTGGACCGAGTCGCGAAAAGATTTTCAAGTCGCTAATTTTTATGCCGATGGCAATCAGCTTCATTTCGGCTGCGACCATCTGGCAGTTTATTTACGAATACCAACCGCCTGGCCGTCCGGTAATTGGTCTGCTCAATTCGATTGTTGAGGCGTTTGGCGGCGAATCACAGATTTGGATGCAGATTGACGCGGGCAGGCTGAACTCGTTCTTGCTCATGATCATCATCATTTGGCTTCAGGCTGGTTTCTCGATGGTCTTGCTATCGGCCGCCATCAAGGGTGTTCCAGAAGAAACCATCGAGGCCGCTCGAATCGATGGCGCAAGTGGCGCTACCACTTTCTTTAGGGTTGTTGTTCCTCAGATTCGCGGAACCATCATGTCGGTCTTCATCACCGTCGTGATTTTGGTGATGAAGATTTTCGACATCGTTCTTGCGATGACCGGCGGAAACTTCAACACCAGCGTTCTTGGTTTTGCTTACTACCGTGAACTGTTCGTGAACTCAGACCTAGGCTCGGCCTCGGCAGTTGTCACAATTCTTTGCGTGCTTATTGCTCCGCTCATGTGGCTGCAGATTCGAAGCGTTCGACAGGTGGAGGAGAACCGATGAGAAAGATTCTGCACCGAGTTTCGGGCTTCAAAATTGGCACCACTCTTGTTCTTCTTTTCTTGGTCGCAGTGTGGTCAACGCCAACTGTTGGCCTGCTGATCACATCGCTGCGAACCAAAGACTCGGCTAGCGAAACTGGCTGGTGGACGGCAATTGCAGATCCGCTGAACACCGCGTGGACGCTCGAGCCTTACATCAACGCCATCGAGGGCGGAATGCTCGATGCGTTGCTAAACACTCTGATTGTCACGATTCCGGCAACCGTGCTGCCGCTTATCATCGCTGCCAACGCTGCCTACGCCTTCACCTTTATTCAGTTCAAGGGTCGCGAGATTTACTTTGCCTCTTTGGTCGCACTAATGGTTCTTCCGCTGCAGTCAGCGCTTTTTCCTGTGCTCAAGGGTTTCGTTTGGTTCAAGGATGTCACCGGCATCCAATTGATTGGCAATTTTCCGGCGGCATGGATTGTGCACTCGGCCTTCGCCTTGCCGCTTGCAATCTACATTCTGCGAAACTTCATGCTCACAATTCCGCCATCACTGCTTGAGGCCGCCAGGGTAGACGGTGCGAGTTACTACCAAATTTTCTGGAAGCTAGTGTTGCCGATGTCGATTCCGGCAATTGCCTCATTTGCCATCTTCCAGTTTTTGTGGGTTTGGAACGACTATCTGATTGCCTTCATCTTTGTTGGCGAGCAGAAGCCGGTTATGACTTGGCAGCTGCTAAGGCTTCTCGGTCAATATGGAGGAGGCTGGCAGGATGTTGCTGCCGGCTCGTTCCTCAGCCTGATTGTTCCGCTGATTGTGTTCTTCGCTCTGCAGCGTTACTTCGTGCGCGGCCTAACCGCTGGCGCGGTTAAGTAAAGAAGTCTCCTCCCGCCGCAACCGTGCTTTTGGGTAGAATTGGCTCATCCGAGCGCGTTTTTAGGAATTCCCTTGACTCCAGCAGATCTAAGCGATGCGATTGTTCGCATCCTGGCCCGATTAGTGGCCGAAGAGAAGCTCGTTGCCGCCGAGATTCCCGATTCTGTTGTAATTGAGAGACCGAAAAGCCGTGAACACGGCGACTGGGCAACCAACGTTGCCATGCAGCTATCGGCTCGTTTTAACCAAAAACCCCGCCAGTTTGCCGAGTTGCTTGGCGCAGAGCTCGAGAAGGTCGAGGCAATCTCAAAGGTAGACATCGCCGGACCAGGCTTCATCAACATAACTCTTAGTGCTGCAGCCGCCGGCGAGTTAGCCAAGGCCATCGTCGAGGCTGGCTCAGCTTTCGGCACCTCAAAAGAGCTTGCCGGGGTCAAGATGAACCTCGAGTTCGTTTCTGCAAACCCAACCGGCCCGATTCACATCGGTGGCACCCGCTGGGCTGCCGTTGGCGATTCGCTTGC
>JBFYOO010000049.1:0-6019 GCA_041303785.1 Micrococcales bacterium | reverse complement strand
AGTCCACCCAATTTAATTAGGGGCACACCAATAAAGATCACAAGCAGAGCAAAAGCTCCCGCTGCAATCAGTGATGCGATTTCTCCGCCGCTCATCCGAGATAAACCGAATCTCTATCGAGCCGCGTAGTACTCAACAACGAGCTGAACTTCACAAGTCACTGGAACTTCCGCACGCTTCGGACGGCGAATCAAAGTTACCTGCAACTTGTCAAGCTGAACGTCGATGTAACCAGGTACCGGAGGAAGAACATCAACGTGTCCTCCTGCAGCTGCTACCTGGAACGGCTCGGTTAGTTCGCTCTTTGGGTGAACGTGAATCATTTGACCTGGCTTCACGCGGAAAGATGGGCGATCAACGCGCTGTCCGTTAACGAGAATGTGACGGTGAACAACCATCTGACGTGATTGTGCAATTGTTCGTGCGATTCCTGCGCGAAGCAATAGTGCGTCAAGACGCATTTCAAGAAGCTCAACTAGGTTTTCACCCGTTAGCCCCTCGGCGCGCTTCGCTTCTTGGAAAGTCTTGCGAAGCTGAGCTTCACGAATTCCATACTGAGCGCGTAGACGCTGCTTCTCACGAAGACGAACTGCAAAGTCGCTGTCAGCCTTCTTCTTGGTGCGGCCGTGCTCACCTGGAGCGTACGGACGCTTTTCGAGGTACTTTGCTGCCTTTGGGGTAAGCGCAATACCGAGTGCGCGAGACAAACGAGTCTTGCTGCGAGTACGTGTTGTTTTTGACACGTTTTCCTTTCGATGAGCATCAGCTCAATAGCGTTTAATTTGTTCACAAAAGCGGATCGAGAGGTCGAACCTTTTGCCACGGATTCGTCTGGCTATTAGACAAATCGCACCGTGTGAGAAATTCGCAGCCACGAATTTGCTCTAGTCGGCAACCTTGCAAGTTTAGCAAGGTATCCAGACTCAAACAAAGGGTTTGGGGCTACTTTCTGAACGACCGGATGATGCTTCTCAGGCGTGCAAAGCGCTCGCCTAACTCCTTTTCGGCACCTAGATCTTTGGGCTGATAATAGCTCGAATCGACCACCCGGCCATCGACATACTGTTGTTCAACAACCGAACGCTTATCGTCATGAGGATATCGGTATCCGACGCCCGCTCCTGTGGTCTTCACAGCGCCGGGATAGTTGGAACTGCGAAGGGCTAGAGGTATCTGACCAGACATTCCGGCGCGAACATCTTCAATTGCCTGATTTATGGCCAAATATGCCGAATTCGATTTAGGTGCGAGCGCCAAGTAGATAGTTACTTCGGCGAGCGGTATGCGGCCTTCAGGCATGCCGATTTTGGCAACGGCCTCTGCCGCGGCTGTGGCGATGGTTAGGGCGGTCGGGTCTGCCAGGCCAACGTCTTCGGCTGCCAAGATGATAAGCCTTCGAGCGATGAATCTCGGATCCTCGCCGGCTTCGACCATTCTTGCCAAGTAATGCAAGGCCGCGTCAACATCGCTGCCACGCACAGACTTGATGAAAGCGCTAATAACGTCATAGTGCTGATCGCCGTTGGCGTCGTATCGCACGAGAGCGCGGTCTATCGATGACTCAACGTCGTGCAAGGTGATTACCCCGCCACCCGAATCAGATTCGGCCAAGACCGCCTGGGCAGCCGCCTCGAGAATTGTCAGCGCCTTTCTAGCGTCTCCCCCAGCTAATGCCGAGATTTGAGCTCTAACTTCGTCGTCGAAATGAATCCTGCCCCTAAGTCCTCTCGGGTCGTCTGCGGCCCGCTGAACCAGCGTCTGTAGGTCTTCATCCGAAATCGGGTTAAGAGTGAGCAACAACGACCTTGAGAGCAGTGGGCTGATCACAGAAAAACTTGGGTTTTCAGTGGTTGCTGCTATCAGCACCACCCATCCGGCTTCAACGGCAGGCAGCAGGACATCCTGCTGCGCCTTCGAGAACCGATGGATCTCGTCTAGAAAAAGAATTGTGCTTACCCCAAAAGACTCACGATCCTGCCTGGCGCGATCAATAGCCTCGCGAACATCCTTGACGCCACTGGTGACCGCACTTAGCTCAGCAAACTTTCTCTGGCTGGTCAGCGCAATAACCTTGGCGAGAGTGGTTTTTCCGGTGCCGGGAGGGCCCCAAAGAACAACGCTGGTAGAGCTGGCAAAACTACGCTGATCTTCTGGCTGAGCCAATTGATAGAGCGGAGAGCCCTTTCTCAAGATGTGCTCCTGGCCGACGATCTCGCTCAAATTCGTCGGTCGCATGCGAGCGGCAAGTGGTGCCAGACCCTCAAACATGCTTTCGTTCATTCATCCAGATTACCCGTCAGAATCTGGCCCCAGGATGCGTAAAATTGGCAAGGGTAATTATCTGGAGGAAATTTTGGCGTCGAAAAAGAAGCAACAAAACCTATTCAGCAGCACATCTGGCAAGTTGGCCGAATACGAGCAAAAGCAGCTGCAGCGCGAGAAGCAGGTTCTTCGCAAGAAGCGCGACAACAAAATTGCATTGGTCGCGGGTTTAGCAGTTTTGGCGCTCACCGTAACTTCACAGCTGATCTGGTCTTCGATGCAGGTATCACAGGTCGTCGAGGCCGAACCAACTCCAAGTCAAAGTGCAACCCCAGCGCCGAGCCAGACCAACTCAGCACTTGTTCCAGACCCAGCAATCGCAGAGGGTCGAGTTTGGACTGGATCGATGATGGTGAACACGGCAAAGCTCTCAATCGAGCTCTTTGGCGACAAGGCACCTCAGGCAACTGCGAACTTCATTGACCTAGCCCGCAAAGACTTCTTCAACGGTGTCACTTGCCACCGCCTAACTACCTCTGGGCTCTACGTCTTGCAGTGCGGTGACCCAACCGGAACTGGAACCGGCGGCCCAGGATACAGTTTCGGCCCGATTGAGAACGCACCTGCGGCTACCGCAGCCGGAACAGCCGTTTATCAGACCGGTGTCTTGGCCATGGCCAACTCTGGCTCACCATATTCGAATGGCTCACAGTTCTTTATTGTGTATGCAGACACTTCTCTGCTGCCCGACTACACGGTATTTGGCCGCATAACCTCTGGGCTCGACGGCTTGAAGCCAATTATTGACGCGGGAGTTCAGCCTGGTTCTGGTCGCGAGGGTGATGGAAAACCCGTTGTCGAAACCAAGTTGGGCGACATAGTTCTAAACTAAACAAGCCGTAAACGAACGCGAGAGCGTCTAGCAAAAGGAGCTAACCATGTCAGCAAACAAATTCGGACGCGTCGACGCCGAAAACAATGTGTATGTGTTCGAACTCGGATCCGAACGAAAAGTCGGACAGTACCCGAACGTGCCCGCAGAGGCCGCGATGGCCTTCTTTGAGACGAAGTTTGCCGACCTTGAAGCACAGGTGAGGATACTCGAGCAGCGCATCAAGAGCAACGTTGTTGCAAGCAACCTGATGTCACAGTTCAAGAAACTCACAACTGATTTGGTCTCTCCAAATGCCGTAGGCGATCTAAACGGACTTCGAGCCCGAGTTGCCGCACTCGAACCAAAAATCACCGAGCTTTCGGAACAGCGCAGCGCAGCTAGCAAAGAGGCAGTTGCGGCCGCTCTGAAGTCGAGACTAGAGCTCGCTGAAGCAGCAGAAGCGATTGCAAACCAGGATTCAGCAAAGACCCAGTGGAAGCAGTCGTCAGAGAACATGGCGCAACTGTTTCTTCAGTGGCAGGCTGCCCAGAAAACCGGGCCAAAGGTTTCGAAGGCAGATGCCGACCCAATTTGGAAGCGCTTCTCAGTTGCACGAACCAAGTTCGAGGCTGGAAAGCGCGCCTTCTTTGCCGGCATCGACTCGGCCAACAAAGCAGTTCGAGCAAACAAGATAGCAATCGTTGAGCAGGCAGAGAAGCTTGCCGCAGGTGGCTCAGATTCCACAAACGAATATCGCAAACTTCTTGATGCCTGGAAGGCAGCCGGAAGAACTCCGGGCAAATCAGACGACGCGCTTTGGGTTCGCTTCAAGGCCGCGGGTGACGCTATCTACGCTGCGCGCCAGGTGACTGCAGCCAGCGAGAGCGGTGAGCAGGGTGAAAACCTAGCAGCCAAGCTCGAGTTGCTAAAGACCTACTCAAGCATCGATCCGAGCAATGGTCTAGACGCGGCAAAGAAGTCACTTCAGGAACTTCAGAAGAAGTGGGAAAAGATTGGCAAGGTTCCAAAAGACAAGATTCGCGAGGTTGAAGACAAACTTCGTGCAATTGAGTCTCGCGTGAAGTCTGCCGAGCAAGATCACTGGCGCAAGAGCGACCCAGCATCAATCGACAGAAGCAATTCGGTCATCACACAGCTCGAAACTTCAATTGCAAAGCTTGAGGCTGAACTAGTCAAGGCAAATGCGACGGGCGACAAGAAGAAGATTGATTACGCCACAGAGGCTCTCACAGCTCGAAAAGCATGGCTCGAAACTGTAGTGGCGGCAGCTAAATAGTTCTAACCGTTGTTGACTCGGTAAACGTCGTAGACGGCTTCGATACGCCTCACTGCGTTTAGAAGATGCTCAAGCGTGTTTGCATCGCCCATCTCAAAAACGAAACGACTGAGCGCGACTCTGTCGCTGCGGGTTGATACAGATGCAGACAAGATGTTGACGTGGTGTTCACTAAGAACTCTGGTCACATCACTCAGCAGACCTGATCTATCGAGAGCTTCGATCTGAATCTGCACAAGGAATAGTGCCTTAGAGTTTGCGGCCCACGACACATCCATGAGCCGTTCTGGCTCGAGTCGCAATTGTTCGACATTGCGACAGTCATCACGGTGCACTGATACACCGCTACCTCGGGTGACAAATCCAATAATCTTGTCGCCAGGAACCGGCGTGCAGCAGCGAGCTAGCTTGGCCATCACGTCGGAGTCTCCCCTGACCAAAACTCCTGCCGAACCTTGTCGCCCGCTGTTTGCTGAACGCGGTTTGGTCGGAAGTTCAAAGACAGCTTCTGCGGCGTCTGAATCTGTTGCAAGAGAGGCCGTTAACTTCTCAACCACTTGTTGCGCCGAAACATGATTCTCTCCCACAGCGGCAAACAGTGACTCAACATCAGCTAGCTTCAGATCTTGGGCTAGAGATAGAAGTGATTCGCCAGACATCATTTTTTGCAAAGGCAGGTTGTGCTTGCGAAGAGCTTTCGCGATTGATTCCTTGCCCTGCTCGATCGCATCTTCACGACGCTCAGCACTAAACCACTGCTTGATTTTTGCTCTTGCTCTTGGCGACTTGGTGAATGATAGCCAGTCTTTAGATGGCCCAGCTTCGACAGATTTGCTCGTAAATATCTCGACAACGTCACCTGAATTCAATGGTGTCTCGAGCGGCACAAGACGCCCGTTTACCTTTGCGCCCATGGTGCGGTGGCCAACATCCGTGTGCACTGCGTAGGCGAAGTCAACCGGTGTAGCACCACCAGTAAGGCCGATTACCTTGCCTTTTGGAGTGAACACGTAGACCTCTTTAGCCCCAATTTCGAAACGAAGCGAGTCTAAGAATTCACTCGGATCCTGCGTTTCGGCCTGCCAGTCGGTTAGGTGCTTGAGCCACGTCAGGTCTTCGTCGGCGACCTCTCCGGTCTTGCCGGCCTGCTCCTTGTACTTCCAGTGAGCAGCAACACCGTATTCGGCACGTTGGTGCATCTCTTGTGTTCGAATCTGAATCTCAACGGTTCTGCCCTTGGGGCCGATAACAGTAGTGTGCAGAGACTGGTAGAGATTGAACTTCGGCATCGCGATGTAATCCTTGAATCGACCAGGAACAGGGTTCCACCTCGCGTGAATTGCGCCGAGAACTGCGTAGCAATCACGAATGGAGCTCACTAAAACTCGAATGCCAACAAGGTCATAGATATCGTCAAACTCGCGTCCGCGAACGACCATCTTCTGATAAATCGAATAGAACTGCTTAGGCCTGCCGGCAACACTGCCCTTGATCTTGTTCTCGCGCAGATCTTCGTCTATCTCACTAAGAATCGAAGCTATGAATTCCTCGCGCTGAGGTGCGCGCTGTGCCACCAGGTTTACGAT
>JBFYOO010000048.1:0-2744 GCA_041303785.1 Micrococcales bacterium | reverse complement strand
GATGGAGTCGTGCCAGCAACCGATCCGAACTGCTAGCGGTCGACCCCGTGCCCTGCCGCTCTCGCAGCGTGAAAGGTAAACTTTAGGGGTTGCGTTGCGCAACTCGCCGCCTTAGCTCAGTTGGTAGAGCAGCTCCCTCGTAAAGAGCAGGTCTGGGGTTCAATTCCCCAAGGTGGCTCAAATTGGCACAAACGAAAGGCTCACAATGGCAAGTAGCTTGAACCGTGTCAAATCTAGATTCTTTATTGTCCCGTCGCTTTCTCTGATTTTGCTTGCTTTCACTTGGGAGCAAGCCCTCGCACTTCCAGTCTTGCTTCTGGCGGGCGCGGCTATGGTTTTCTCGGTTTTCACGGCTGTTCATCACGCAGAAGTCGTTGCGTTGAAGGTAGGCGAACCATTTGGTTCTCTAATTCTCGCCGTTGCTGTGACTGTAATCGAGGTGGGGATGATTGTGATTCTCATGCTTGACGACCCTGCAGAAAATCTTGATTTGGCGCGCAACACAGTTTTTGCAGCGGTAATGATCACAACCAACTTGATTATCGGTGGTTCGCTTCTAATCAAGACAATCAAAAACAGAGTGGCGACCTTTAATCCTGAAGGTGTTGTTGGAGCACTCTCAGCGCTTGCAGCGCTGAGCGTGCTTAGTTTGGTTTTGCCGACCTTCACAGTTTCTTCTCCCGGACCTACTTTCACACCAACGCAACTATGGATCGCAGCCATAACTTCGTTGATCATCTATTTGACATTTGTTGGTGTTCAGACTGTTCGCCATCGCGACTACTTCTTGCCACCACCTAGGGTCGAGATTGCCCAATCTGTTGAAGCGCACGTCGAACCACCGAAAACCAGCGTCGCAGTTTGGAGTCTTGTAGGTCTGGCAGGTTCTTTGGTGGGAGTTGTTGGGCTAGCAAAAGTCTCTAGCCCCCTAATCAAGGGCGTAGTTTACGAACTTGGATTTCCTCAGATGGTGGTAGCCGTGAGCATCGCAGTGATCGTCTTGCTTCCCGAGTCGATTTCTGCGTTTAATGCAGCCAGGTTCGGTAGAACTCAGACAAGTTTGAATCTTGGGTTGGGTTCAGCGTTGGCCAGCATCGGCTTGACCATTCCTGTGATTGCGATTATGTCTGCCTATCTTGGCTTGAGCGTGAATCTGGGGCTTGGACCAACTGAGATGGTCTTTCTCTTTCTGACCTTGATTGTCACCGCACTCACATTGATTCCCGGAAGAGCCACTCTTCTTCAAGGCGTGGTTCATCTCTGCATTTTCGGTGCCTTCATGATGGTTGTCTTTTTGCCATAACCGAACATAACGAAGCCGGGGCTCACCATTAGTTGAGCCACGGGAGTAGTATGTTGCTTGGCTCTGAAAGGGGTTAGCAGATGTTAAGCCGCAAAGGTTTACACCCCTCGCAACTCGTAGCGATTGCCTTTACCGCAGTTATTCTCATCGGCACATTTCTTCTAATGACGCCTTTGGCGGCGGCTCCCGGAAAATCCACCAGTTTTGTTGACGCGCTGTTTACCTCGACCTCTGCTGTTACCGTTACCGGCCTCGGCACTTTAGACACCGAAACTCACTGGTCTTTCTGGGGTCACCTGATCATCGGATTCTTGATTCAAGTCGGTGGTTTTGGAATCGTCGGTTTCGCGAGCCTAGTTGGCTACCTGCTCGAGGGCCGCATCTCGCTCAAGAACAAGATGACAACCTCTTCTGAGTCGTCACTTGCGGTTGCGCCTGACATCAAGACTTTGTTGAAGAACATCGCCAAGATGATGCTCGGCTTTCAGGCCGTGTTGTTTGTCTTTCTGTTCACCCGTCTGCTGTTGAGTTATGAATACAGCTGGAAGGATGCGCTCGGGCACGGACTCTTTCACTCGATTGCAAGTTTTAACAATGCGGGCTTTGCTCTTTACTCAGACAGTTTGATGGGCTTTGCTCGCGACGGTTACATCATGATTCCAATTTTCTTCACCGCGTTGATTGCTAGCTTCGGTTTTCCGGTTTTAGTCGAGATTCGCGACCGACTAAAACTTAAGGTCTTTGGCCTGATGAATAAGGAGCCCGACTACTGGATGGCAGCGCAGTGGTCTCTCAACTCTCGAATCGTCTTGTGGTCGAGTTTTGTGCTGCTTATTGTTGGCACAATTGGCGTCGCGGTTATGGAGTGGGATAACCCACGTACCCTCGGACCACTCGACCCAATTGGCAAGACCCTCGACAGTTTTTTTGCTTCACTGATGCCGAGAACCGCGGGTTTCAATGCGCTTGACATTGGTGCAATGAATCCGGCCACGTGGCTTGGCCTGGAGATTCTGATGTTTATCGGTGGCGCTAGCGCGTCAACCGCCGGAGGTATCAAGCTAGGCACGGCGGTTGTGTTGTTCTACATCATCTACACCGAGATTCGCGGCGAGGCTGCCGTGAACATTGGCAACCGTCGCCTGCCTCGTTCGATGCAGCGCCAAGCGCTCACCATTGTGAGCCTGACAACATTTGTTATTCTCGGGGCCGTAGCGCTTCTCAGGCTAACCACCAGTTTCACGCTCGACGAGATCCTCTTTGAGGTGGTTTCGGCAACCGGCACAACCGGTCTTTCAACGGGTATCACTGCCGAGTTGCCAGACCACGCCAAGCTCTTGCTGTCGCTGCTCATGTTGTTTGGTCGTCTTGGGCCTATTGTGGTTGCCACATCGTTGGCAATGCGAAGAACGAAGCGCCACTTCGAGTATCCGAGAGAAAG
>JBFYOO010000047.1:0-4945 GCA_041303785.1 Micrococcales bacterium | reverse complement strand
ATCACTCGCGTCTCGTAGAACTAATCAAAGAACTTGCGGTAGTTCACGGCAGGGTCACTCTATCTAGTGGCATCGAGGCGGACTACTACGTCGATCTTCGCCGTGCCACCTTGCATCACGAAGCTGCACCGCTAATCGGGCAGGTCATGCTCGACATGCTCGACGCCGCTGGCATCACAGATTTCGAAGCTGTGGGCGGTCTCACAATGGGTGCCGACCCGGTTGGCACAGCCATCATGCATCAGGCTGCCGCTCGCGGCCGCAAGATCGATGCGTTCGTTGTGCGCAAGCAAGCCAAGGAGCACGGCATGGGTCGTCAAGTTGAAGGGCCAGATGTTAAAGGCCGCAGGGTAATAGTTGTCGAAGACACTTCTACCACCGGTGGTTCTCCTCTCACCGCTGCCAAAGCGCTCGAAGCTGCAGGCGCAATCATTGTGGCTGTCGCAACCGTGGTCGATCGCGACACAGGCGCGCAGAAAATCATCGAGGATGCCGGCTACCGCTACCTTTCGGCCGTCTCGCTAGATGACCTCGGACTTCGCTAAATCTAAAGCTGACTGTCACTAGAGTCTGCGAGAATAGACCAATGACTCATACGCACTCAGCAACCATTCACACTAACCACGGCGCAATCAAGATCAACTTGTTTGGCAACGAAGCGCCTGTTACCGTCAAAAACTTTGTTGACCTAGCAAGCGGAGAAAAGACTGGAAAGCCTTTCTACGACGGCGTGATCTTTCACCGCATCATCGCGGGCTTCATGATTCAGGGTGGAGATCCAACCGGCACTGGAGGCGGCGGGCCAGGCTATGACTTCGATGACGAGCCGCACCCAGACCGTCACTTCAACGAGCCATACATGCTTGCTATGGCAAATGCAGGCAAGAAGTTCGATGGCTCGGGCACAAATGGTTCGCAGTTCTTCATCACAGTGGCACCTACCGAGTGGTTGCACGGCATGCACACCGTTTTTGGTGAGGTTGCCGACGAAGAATCGCGCAAGGTTGTCGACAAGATCTCGGTTGTGCCAACAGCTGGACCAGAAAACCGACCTGTTGACAAAGTTGTCATCGAATCAATCGCCTTCGCGTAAATCACACATGACCTGCTACCGACATCCTGACCGCGAGGCATACGTTCGTTGCCAGCGCTGCGAGCAACTAATCTGCCCGGCGTGTCAGGTTGAATCGGCCGTAGGATTTCTATGCCCCGATGACGCGGGCGGCACACCTGAAAAGTTGAGCCGCCAGCGTTCTCGCACTCAACTCGCGGGCAGACCGAGACTCACGGTCGCGCTCATGGCAATCAGCATCGCGGTCTGGTTTCTACAGCTTTCGCCAATTGGCCAAACGGTAGAGATCTACTTCGCTTACACGCCGTTGGCTACGACAATCGCACCTTGGCAAATGCTCACGGCAGCTTTCTTGCACGGAAGCTGGCTGCACTTGCTCTTCAACATGTTCACGCTTTACATCTTTGGTCAGGTGCTTGAGCCGATGCTCGGCAGGGCTCGCTTTCTTGCTCTCTACCTCGTGGCAGCATTCGGTGGCTCGGTTGCTGTTCTCTTCTTTAGCAATCCGGTGAGTTCGGTAGTGGGCGCATCCGGCGCAATCTACGGACTTATGGGAGCCTACTTTGTGCTTCTTCGTTCAGTTGGCGAGAGAGCTGGGCAACTCACCGGCCTCATTGCAATCAACTTGATTTTCAGTTTCTTGAGCCCAGGCATTTCATGGCAGGCGCACATCGGTGGTTTGGCGATTGGCGCTGCTGTTGCGGCTGTTTATGCTGGCACTCGCAAGCCCGAGCAGCGGCTAAGCCAAATCATTAGCGTCTTGCTTTTGGTTGCGGGTCTTGTTGCGGCGACCGTGTTTCAGGTCAACAATTACGGAATCTAGAAGGCTACTTCCAGCGAGTGGTCATTGCGAAACCAATCATCGCAATTCCAAAACCAATAAGAATGTTCCAGTTCTGAAGGTCGATTGGCTGCGTCGCAGCACCTAGAGGATACTGAGCCTCGGTCACGTAGTAAGTGATGATCCAGATGAAGCCGAGCAGCATGAACCCGAACATAACGGGCTTGAACCAAACAGCATTTGGTGCGTTCGGGTCTTTCGCCTTCTTGGTGCGAGCTGGCTTGCTTGACTTTTCTTTTGCATCTGACATAGCCACAATTCTACAAGTTAGGCTTTAGTTCTCATGACAAGAATTCTGGTGCTCGACAACTACGACAGCTTTGTCTACACCCTCAACGGCTACCTGCAGCAGCTGGGTGCAGAGACGGTAGTGCTCAGAAACGACGCTGTAACTGCGGCTGAGTTGCCAGAACTCATGGATGGGTTCGACGCGGTGCTGATTAGTCCAGGCCCGGGAACGCCGGCAGAGGCTGGCTTGAGCATCGCCACCGTGAAGCAAGCATTGGTCACGGGGCAGTCGGTCTTTGGTGTTTGCCTAGGTCACCAGGCCATCGCAGAGGCCATGGGGGCAACGGTTTCTAGCGCAGAAGAGTTAATGCACGGCAAAACCTCACAGGTTCACCACGACGGTTCTCTGGTTTTTGCCGATGTTGCCGACGGGTTTCGAGCCACTCGCTATCACTCACTTGCCATAGTCGCAGACACGGTTCCAGAAGAGCTGGTGGTTACGGCACGCACCGCTGGCGGCATAATCATGGCGGTTCAACACAAGACGAAGCCGATCTATGGCGTGCAGTTTCACCCCGAGAGCGTGCTAACCGAGAGCGGCTATCAGATGCTCGGAAACTGGCTCGAGAGCGTTGGCTTGAAGGGTGCGGCAGAGCGTGCGAAGTCACTCAGCCCGATGGTTAAGTTCTAAGCAAGAGCCTTAGTTGTTGCAACCCACATACAAGATAATCGCCGACATCTGGTTTGCTAATCCAGCAGGAATCGACTGATCAACCACGATTGTTCCCTGCGTTCCTGTGCAAGTGGTCTTGGTCGTAATCGAAACAGTTAGCGACACATCTGGAGCTGTGAGCAGAGATCTGGCGTCATCAATCGACAGATTGCGAACGTCTGGCACCAAAACTTTTCCGTTTGATATCACAAGGTTGACTAGTGTGCCTGGAGCTACTTGGGCGTTGGTGAGCGGATCAGTTGCTGTTACTTGACCGAGAGGCGAAGAAGCAGAGTTAGCCTGCGTGATTGTGCCAATGTTTAGCTTCGCGTTTGTGAGAGCAACCTTGGCCTGCTCTTCTGTCATTCCCATCAAACTCGGAACCAGAATCAATTGGGCACCAGACGAAACATAGAGCGTGATGCTGGTGTTCTCTGGAACACGCGTGCCGGCTGCTGGGTCTGAACGAAGAACCTGATCGAGCGGCGCGGTCTCGTTGGTTTCAAAAACTTTTACAACCAAGAGCTGCGAGTTGGTAAGCGTTGCATATGCCTCTGTGTAGCTCTTGCCAACTACGTCTGCAACTGCGATGCCACTCTGGCCTGGGGTTATGTTGAAGTTAAAGTTTGCGCCGAACGAAACGAGCCAAACCAAAAGACCAACTAGCACAACGGTCAAACCGCTGCCGACTCCCCAAAGCAAACCGGCAGATGGGCGGCCCGACTTCGAAACTGAAGTCGGTGCAGTTTCTGGCGCGTTGATGTCAACGCCGAGAGAGGCAAACGGATTAGTGGTCGGCAAGCTGACGTCGTCAGCCGGCTGAACCTCAACCGGCACGATTACGGCCGTCTCTTTTTCAACCGGATGGGTTGGCATCACCGAGGTAGCCGAAGTGTCGGCCGCTGACAGCAATGCCTCAAAGTCATCGAGATCTGAATTCTCTTCTGTTGGCTTCGTCTGTGCTGTGTCGCTTTTTGGTGTTTCCAATGGGGTAGCCTCGACCGGCGTTGCTTCGACCGGCGCTGTCTGCTGAATTACAGGGATAGAGAGGGTTAGCGGGGATCCGTTGGCCGCAGCAATCAGGTGATCGCGAAACTCTTCGGCGCTGGGAAAACGGTTGTTTCGGTCTTTGGCCAGAGCGTGCAGAACAACCTGGTCGAGCTCTGCACTGATGAGGTTGTTGTGCGTAGATGGCGCGTCTGGGGCTTCGCTAACGTGCTGGTAAGCAATCGAGACGGCAGACTCTCCCTTGAACGGAGGCCGACCGGCGAGCATTTCGTAGAGCAGAACCCCGGTTGAGTAGAGGTCTGTTCGTGCGTCGACATTCTCGCCCTTTGCTTGCTCTGGCGAAAAGTATTGAGCAGTGCCCATGATGCCAACTGTGTTGGCCATGGTCGCTGACGAATCTGAGATTGCGCGCGCGATGCCGAAATCCATGACTTTCACCTGATCATTTTCGGTGATCATGATGTTCGCCGACTTGATGTCGCGGTGAATTACGCCGGCCTTGTGCGAAAACTCTAGAGCGGTTAGAACACCGCTCGCATAGTTGACGGCCTCTTCGATTGAAAGACGGCGTTCGTGCAAAATATCGCGCAGCAATTTTCCGCGAACGTATTCCATGACGATAAACGGGTGCTTGACTTGATTGCCGCGTGAGTCGAGTTCGATATCTTCGCCGGCATCGTAAACGCGCACGATAGTTGGATGAGCCATGCGAGCTGAGGCTTGCGCTTCTTGGCGAAAACGATCTTCGAAACTCGGGTCGTTAGCCAAATCACTTTTGAGCAACTTGATTGCAACTGTTCGCCCGAGGCGCGTGTCGATGCCCTCGTAAACGTCGGCCATGCCGCCGCGGCCGATTAGATTGCCGAGTTCATATCGGTTTGCAATCAGTCGCTTTTGCTCAGACAAAATCTCTCCCAGTCATTCTGTTTTAGTTTACTTATTGGGTTTGCGTCGGGCTGGGAGTTGGCTCAGAAGACGGCGTGTAGTAGAGCAAACGCACAGTTGTCGCTGGCGGCAGTGAACCGAGTGGCGCTGCGTCATAGACGGTGTTAACTTTCGGATCAAGCGGGTCTACGGTTTCGCC
>JBFYOO010000046.1:0-2570 GCA_041303785.1 Micrococcales bacterium | reverse complement strand
GGTGCAGATGCTGCTACGACGAAGAACACGATCCCGAATAACCCGAGTCGCCCCTTCTTTAGCTGTGTGTCTGACATAAGTGTCTATCTCCTCATTGAGTAAACAAATCGTTCGGGTATGAACGATTTCTCTAAGCGTGGCGAAAGAGCAGGCTGTTTGCAACTTGACGGCCCGCTGTGGCGTGGCCTTGTCTTAATCGTTATAAATGGGCCAAATGCCGAATTATTCGGACACTAATGATTCAGTAGGGTTTTATTCATGAGCGAATTGCACGGATTCATTGCCCCACTGACCCCGACCGGCAAGAGCACCCTGGTGCCGAATATGCCCTGGTACTACTCAGGCACCTTGCTAACGGTCGAGTATCTAACTGACCCAGCCAACGTTCGCGCGATTTTGCCGGCCGACATCGAGCTGGCCGACGAGCAGCCCGGAGCCGTTGCGATCATCTGGGCCGACTGGCAGAGCTGCAGCGAAGGCGGAGCCGAACTGCTCGACCCGATTCGATCGCAGTATCTCGAAGCATTCGTGGTTGTGCGATGCAAGCACAACGGTGTTACCTATTCACGTTGCGTGGCAATTTGGGTAACGAAAGACTTTGCAATTGCACGCGGATGGTTTCAGGGTTACCCGAAGAAACTCGGGTCAGCACACGTCACAAGAATTTTCAATCACGGCAAGGCGACACCGAAACTCGAAGCCGGTGCAAAAATCGGTGCCAGTCTTTCGGCCTACGATCACCGTCTAGCAAGTGCTGTTGTCACTTTGCGCGAACCTAGCGACACCAACGGCTTTGTGAATGGTCACAAGATGTTGCACTCGCGATTTATGCCTTCGATTGTTCCGGGTTCCGGCAACTCGATGGATCAGCTCATCACGATGGGTGGTGTCGACGCAGATCTCGGTCAGGCTTGGGTTGGTGATGCAGAACTCACTCTTGGTGACTCGCAGTGGGATGAACTCAACTCGATTCTTCCGGTGAAAGAAATTCTCGGCGGTTACTATCGCGAAGTTGGCGTGACCTTCAACGGCGGAACTCTCGTTGAGGATCGCTCAAAAAATAACTAGCTCTTCGATAAAACAAAACCCCGAGAAAATCTCGGGGTTTTGTTTTTGATTTTTAGAAGTCGGCCGCTTAGAAATCGGCGAAGTACTCGTCGATCTCCCACTGGGTGACTTCGCGCGTATTCGGGTCTTCAACCGAAGCGTTGTAACGTTCGATTTCGTCGCGCTTCATAACCAGGTGCACTGCAACAAGTTCTTTTGCCATGTAGGTCTTGAATGCTTCGTTGGCTTCGAGCGCATCAAGGGCTTCTGTGAAAGTCACCGGCAAAATCGCTGCAGCCTCGTTGTCATAAGCCATGCCCTCGGCAGGCTGTGGGCAAGCTAGGTTGCGTTTGATTCCGTCTAGCGCTGCTGCTAGAACGCTCGCGATAACCAGATATGGGTTGGCCGCTCCATCGCCCACGCGAACCTCGAGCCTGGTGCCCGAGCCGCGCTCAGGCGGAACCCTGAGCATGCAGCTGCGGTTGTCGTAACCCCAGTTGGCGCGGTATGGCGCGAGTGTGTCTGGGCCGAGGCGCTTGAAAGCGTTGACGGTTGGGTTGGTGAAAGCAGTCAAGCCTGCCGCGTTTTCGGTAATGCCTGCAATCATCTGCTTTGCGGTCTCAGAAAGATTGCCCGCGCCATCGTGCATCAGGTTCACACCATTCATGTCGGTAACCGAGAAGTGCAGGTGAAAACCGCTACCGCCCTCGTCGGCCCAAGGCTTGCCAACAAATGTTGCGTGTTGGCCAGAGCGCGCGACAACTTCTTTAATCGCAGCCTTAAACATGAAGGTTCGATCTGCTGCATCGAGTGCTTCGCTGTGCCAAAGGTTGATTTCATACTGCGATGGGCTGAACTCATGGTTACCAGCAAAAACCCCGATGTCGAGTTGATCGAGCATTCGCAGTAGGTGCAAGAAAGTACCGTGCGGGTCAACCAAAGTTCCTGAGGTGTAAACGCGGCCGGTGCGCTCGAGCGAACGCTTGTAGCCGCCATTCTCGGTGCGATCAGCAATGTAGAACTCAAGCTCTGGGCCACAGACCGGCTGCAAGCCCAGCGCGTTGTATTCGGCAATCACTTTGCGCAGCACCATGCGCGGAGACATCATGTTCTCACTCATGTCTGGGTTGTGCGCATCTACAAGCACGTATGCCACGCCGGGCTCCCACGGCAATTCACGGATGGTGCTCGGGTCGATTTGAGTAATTAGATCCTGCAAACCATCAGAAGCAATGTTGTTTGCATCAAGCACGTCACCGCCGGTGGTGGTAACCCAGACTCCCTGGCAGAACGCCGGCCCACTGTGTGCTGACTTATCGAGTTGACTGACCAGCATGTCTTTCGACCTGGTGATTCCAAGAACGTCTGAATACATGAAGCGAAGAACGTCAATTTCTTTTGATTGAAGGTCTTTACGCAGGGCTTCGAGGTCGTGCTTCATTGCAACTCCTAGATAACAAAAGAGCGGTCTAACCACATCGTTAGGACTCAAACGAAATAATAGCCCTAGGAGATACTTGCAG
>JBFYOO010000045.1:0-5538 GCA_041303785.1 Micrococcales bacterium | reverse complement strand
GAGCATCCGTGAGATTGCCGCATAAGACCCATCGGGCAGCTGGCGCCACATCAAATGACTCGAAAAGGTTTGGTCAGTCACAAAAGTGGTTGGCAAGGATTTTAGGTTTGCAATCGGTGAGTGTGGCCCGATCTGCAAACAGCTTGGAGTGCACCAGAAATGGTGAAGAAAGAAACATCACAATCATCGGCAAACGAGCCAATCGTAAAAAAGCCTGCCGCGAAGAAGCCTGTCGCGAAGAAGCCTGCAGCAAGCAAAGTCGACGCCAAGGCGGCTGAAAAGAAGCCTGCCGCAAAATCGACCAAGAAATCAGTCAGCGCAGAGCCGGCCGACCAGCCGGTCGAAGACAAGAGCTCGAAGCCTAAGGCTGCAGGCAAGGCAGCAGACAAAAAGAAGTCTGCCACCGACGACGCAGCAAAGCCGAAGGCCAAAGCAAAAGCGCCAAAGACTGAGGTCAAGGTTGACGCACCACCGGTTGCGGTAAATGCAACCTCTATGATCTTCATGGCACCTGACTTGCCGACACCGGTTATCGATAAGAAGCGCGGCAGACCGGTCGAAGACAAAAAGAGCAGTGATCAGCCAGAGAGTAACGTTCGCAGGCGTTCGCGTCGACGCGAAGGCGAACTTGCCGAGGGCGAGCAGCTGCCACCAAACACGGTCGTAAAGGTTCGAACTCCACGCGAGCCTAAAGAATTTAGCAACGAGCCAACTCGCGTAAAGGGTTCAACCCGTCTAGAGGCGAAGAAGCAGCGTCGTCGCGATGGACGCGATGCCGGGCGCAGACGCACAACGATTACCGAGTCAGAGTTCTTGGCGCGCCGCGAGGCAGTTGAGCGCACCATGATTGTTCGTTCGAAAGACGAAAAGATTCAGCTCGGTGTTTTAGAAGACAAAGTTCTGGTCGAGCACTATGTGGCAAAGGCCTCTGAGGCTTCGCTGATCGGCAACGTCTATCTGGGCAAGGTTCAAAACGTTTTGCCGTCGATGGAAGCAGCTTTCGTTGATATCGGCCGCGGCCGCAACGCGGTGCTTTACTCGGGCGAGGTCGACTGGGAGCTTGCCGAAACTGGCAACCAGCCTCGACGCATTGAACTTGCACTCAAGAGCGGCGACACCGTATTGGTTCAGGTAACCAAGGATCCGGTTGGTCAGAAGGGTGCACGACTCACTTCGCAGATCTCGCTACCTGGTCGCTACCTCGTTTATGTGCCAAACGGTTCGATGAACGGCATCTCTAGAAAGCTGCCGGAGTCTGAGCGTGCGCGACTAAAGAAGATTCTGAAAGAAGTTTTGCCAGAAGAAGCCGGCGTAATTGTTCGCACGGCATCTGAGGGTGCCACAGAAGAGCAACTGACACTTGATGTACAGCGCTTGCAAGAGCAGTGGGCTGACATCGAAAAGAAAGTTAAGAAGGGCAACGCTCCAGTATTGCTTCACAGCGAGCCAGACTTGCTCGTCAAAATTGTGCGAGATGTTTTCAACGAAGACTTTCAAAAGATGGTCATTTCTGGGGGCGACTCACACCAGGTCATCACCGAGTATCTGCAGGGTGTTGCACCTGATTTACTCGAGCGCATCGAAATTTACAAGGGTGAAAAAGACATCTTCGATGAATATCGAATCGGTGAGCAAATCGCAAAGGCTCTTGATCGCAAGGTCTACCTTCCCAGCGGCGGTTCTCTTGTGATTGATCGAACCGAAGCAATGACGGTTGTCGATGTGAACACCGGAAAGTTTGTTGGCTCTGGCGGAAACCTTGAAGAGACAGTAACCAAAAACAATCTCGAGGCCGCAGAAGAACTCGTTCGCCAGCTTAGGTTGCGCGACATCGGCGGAATCGTGGTTGTTGACTTCATCGACATGGTTCTCGAATCAAACCGCGATTTGGTCTTGAGGCGTTTGATGGAGTGCTTGAGTCGCGACAGAACCAAGCACCAGGTGGCCGAAGTTACATCTCTCGGTTTGGTTCAGATGACGAGAAAGAAACTAGGCATCGGCCTTCTCGAAGCTTTCAGCGAACCGTGTGAAGCCTGTGCCTCGCGTGGCGTGATTGTTCACCACGAGCCAATCATGCGCTCGAAGCATGTTGGCGAGGATGCCCGCCCGCCGAAGCAAAACGGCAAGTCAAAGAACCGCGACAAGAAGCAAGAAGTTCCTAAGGTCGTCACAGGGGAGCGCGCTGCTGAGCTTGGCAATGCCTTGACCAAGATTGCCGCCTCGACTTTGGCTGCCAGCGAAGCCGCTGGCGAGTCCAGCCCAATTGTGGCCGCCGTTGCCGCGACCGACAAGCCTGCTGCTGCCGAACCAAGCGAACTGCTTGAGTCGGTTCTAGACGCCCTACCCGAGCCGAAGGCTCACGGACAGGGTCGCAGAAGGCCGAGAAGTCGCAGAGGGTCGTCTAAATAGCGGAATTCTGGGCAAATAGGTTTGACCAAGCCGCTTTTGGTGGCTAAACTTGAACCTCGTTGCCTGCTGAGTTTCGCAAATGCAACAAATTCAACTTTTGAACAAAGGGTAGATCTGTGGTTTACGCAGTAGTCCGCGCAGGCGGACGTCAAGAGAAGGTGTCAGTAGGCACCATCGTTACGCTTGACCGCATCAAGGCAGTTGCCGGCGGCAAGATCGAACTTCCTGCACTATTGCTGGTTGACGGCGACAAAGTTACTTCAGACGCCGCTGCATTGGCAAAGGTTAAAGTAACCGCAGAAGTTATCGGTGACCTACGTGGTCCAAAGATCATCATTCAGCACTACAAGAACAAGACCGGCTTTAAGCGCCGCATGGGTTTCCGCGCAGAGTTGACCCGTGTTCAGGTCACAGAGATCAAGTAAAGGACTGACCAAAAATGGCTTCCAAAAAAGGTGTTAGCTCGACCCGAAACGGTCGCGATTCAAATGCACAGCGTCTTGGCGTAAAGCGCTACGCAGGTCAAGAAGTAAACGCAGGTGAAATCATCGTGCGTCAGCGCGGAACCCACTTTCACCCTGGTGTGAACGTCGGTCGCGGCAAAGACGACACTTTGTTCGCACTTGCTGCAGGTGCAGTTCAGTTCGGCACCAAGGGTGGCCGCCGAGTAGTAAACATTGTTGCTGCTGCGTAAATAGCAAAATTTTCAGCGAGGCGAGCCTTTGGCTCGCCTTTGCTGTTTCTCAAGCAAAGAATTTAGGAAGGGAATCATGGTTTCATTTGTAGATCAAGTGACCCTTCACCTGCGTGCCGGAAACGGCGGCGACGGTTGCGTTTCAGTTCACCGCGAAAAATTCAAACCATTGGCTGGCCCAGACGGCGCTGACGGCGGCAACGGCGGCACCATCTCGCTAATTGCCGATCCAAACACCACGACCTTGCTCGAGTATCACTTTCACCCGCACCGCAGCGGTGGAGACGGTGGCGATGGCGCGGGTGACTTCAGAAACGGAGCCACGGGCGCAGACATTAAGCTTCCGGTGCCAATCGGCACAGTAGTGAAGTCTGCTAAGGGCGAATTCATCGCCGACCTGCTCGAACCCGGCATGGAACTAGTTGTTGCCGAAGGCGGTATGGGCGGCAAGGGCAATGCAGCTCTTGCCAACTCGAAGCGCAAGGCTCCAGGCTTTGCACTACTCGGCGTTCCGGGATGGCAGGGCGATGTCATTCTTGAGCTCAAGACAGTTGCTGACGTTGCACTCGTAGGGTATCCGAGCGCCGGAAAATCTAGCCTGATTGCTGCCATGTCGGCGGCGCGACCGAAGATCGCCGATTACCCGTTCACAACCTTGCACCCGAATCTCGGCGTGGTTCAGGCCGAGCAAACTCGTTACGTAATCGCCGATGTGCCTGGCCTCATCGAAGGTGCTAGCGAGGGCAAGGGCCTTGGACTTCAGTTTTTGCGACACGTTGAGCGTTGCTCGGCACTGTTGCATGTAATCGATTGCGCGACCCTCGAACCAATGCGAGACCCGATCACCGATCTCGACAAGATTTTGATCGAGCTCAAGGCTTATCAGGTTCCAGAAGGTGAGTTGCCGCTAACCGAGCGCCCGCAGCTAATCGCTTTGAACAAGGCCGATGTTCCTGATGCGCGCGAATTGGCAGAGTTTGTAAAGCCAGAGCTCGAAGCTCGCGGCTATCGAGTGTTTATTGTTTCGGCAGCAAGCCGCGAGGGATTGAGAGAGTTGAACTTTGCGCTCGCGCAACTGGTTGAGCAAGAGCGCAAGACCAAGTCAACTATTGCGCGTGTCTTGCCTCGCATAACGCTTATGCAGCAGCGTCGCGATGAGAGCAAGTTCACTGTTACAAAAGAGAACTCGCACGAGGGTGAATTCTTCAGAATTCTAGGTGTCAAGCCAGAGCGTTGGGTTGCACAAACTCAGTTCGGCAACGACGAAGCTGTTGGTTACCTCGGCGACCGTCTCTTTAAGATCGGCGTCGAAGAAGCCTTATTTAAGGCAGGCGCATCAGCTGGCTCAACAGTTGTGATTGGCCCAGGCCAAGGCGTTCTCTTCGACTGGGAGCCTTCGATTGCAAGCGCCGGTGAACTCATCGGTGGTCGTCGAGGCGAAGACATTCGAATCGACCAGAATCCACGCAGAACTACAAACGATCGACGCGCCAGTTACAAAGAGCGCATGGATCTCAAGGCTGAAATCCGTGCAGAAATGGATCGCGAGCGAAAGGCCGGAGTCTGGTCTAAGCCCGAAGACTTCAAGCCGAACTCCAAAGATGCCGACCCACAACTTGAAGAGAGTCTGGGCGAAAGCGAGCGCGAGAGCTAATGGTTCTGCAAAATCGATCTGAGATTGCAACCGCTAAGAGAGTGGTTGTCAAAGTTGGCTCGTCTTCAATTAGCGGGAAGAACGCTGCAAAGATTTCGAATCTCGTCGCCGCGTTGGCGACAGCTCACAAGTCTGGCCAAGAAGTGATTCTTGTCACCTCTGGCGCTATCGCCACGGCAATTCCACTCTTCGGTCTAGAGTCACGACCAGATGACCTGGCCACTTCTCAGGCACTTGCATCTATCGGACAGGGCAGGCTCATAGCTCGCTACCAAGAGAGCCTCGAGCGATACGACATCATCGCGGGTCAAGTCTTGCTCACCGCGCAAGACCTCGAGGGCGAAGAAACCAGCATGAATGCTAAGAGTGCCATGCAGCGACTGCTCGAATTGCGAGCAATTCCAATCGTGAACGAGAACGACACTGTGGCGACCGCAGAAATCCGGTTCGGAGACAATGACAGGCTTGCTGCCTTGGTGGCAGTTCTGGTTGATGCAGATGCTCTGATTTTGCTCAGCGATGTCGACGCTCTCTACAACAAGCCGCCGAGCGAACCAGGCGCGGTTCGGCTCGATGAGGTGCGATTCGGCCAAGACCTTTCTCAGTTTGAAATCGCCGGTTCAGGCAGCAGCGTTGGCACCGGGGGAGCGATCACCAAGGTTGCGGCGGCGGAGATTGCTACTGCGGCCGGTGTTTCAGTTCTGCTAACCTCGGCAGACCTGGTTGCCGATGCGCTAAGCGGAGCTGCGGTTGGCACCTGGTTCGAGGCGAAAGGCTAGCG
>JBFYOO010000044.1:0-4291 GCA_041303785.1 Micrococcales bacterium | reverse complement strand
AACTTGGCCCACATGTCTTCGGCCGTGTATGGCGCGAAAAGCGAGAGCGCTTTGGCCACAACCTCGGCGGCTTCGCGCACGGCAGCGTCTGCAGGGCCGGCTGCACCGTCGATTGCTTTGCGAAGCGCGTTGACAAGTTCCATGATCTTGGCAACGCCAACGTTGAACTTGAAGCCCTCGATGGCAGGTGCGAAGTCTCGCAAGAAACTGTGAGTCGCCTTGCGCAACTCGGCGTTGCCGGCAGTCGCATCGACCCCAACCTCAGAAGTGACGTCGTTGGCCGCACGCCAGGCACGAGCTAAGAACTTCGCCGACGCAGCAGGTGAAACGTCGGCCCAGTCGATATCGTCTTCTGGCGGGCCGGCAAAAGACATGGTTAGTCGAATCGCGTCTACGCCGTGTTCATCGAGCTGCTCACTCAAAGCAACCAGGTTGCCACGCGACTTAGACATGGCCGAGCCGTTCATCAGAACCATTCCCTGGTTAAGCAAACGAGTGAATGGCTCTTCGAAATCAAGGTGACCTAGATCGTGCAACGCCTTTGTGAAGAAACGCGCATAAAGAAGGTGCAGAATCGCGTGAGTCACACCGCCGACATACTGGTCGACCGGCGCCCAAGCCTTAGCGGCAGCCTTGTCAAAGGCGTGCTCGGTCGAGTTAGGTGACAAAAAGCGCAAGAAATACCAAGACGAATCGACGAAGGTATCCATGGTGTCGGTGTCTCTCTTAGCGTCAATGCCGCACTTCGGGCACTTCACGTTGACCCAATCGGCCGCACCTCCTAGCGGAGACGTTCCCTTTGGCTTCAGGTCGAGACCTTCTGCTGATGGCAGCAGCACAGGGAGGTCGCTTTCAGGAACCGGCACCTCACCGCATGACTCGCAGTGAATAATCGGAAATGGCGTTCCCCAATAACGCTGGCGTGATATCAACCAGTCGCGAAGCCTGAAGTTCTTCGCCTCTTTGCCGAGCCCCTTGGCGGCGAGCAATTCGATTGCCTTCGCAATGGCAGCTGGCTTGTCGAGACCGTTAAGTTCACCAGAATTGACCAACGTGCCCGGGCCGACGGTTGCGAAACCAATCACGGATGGGTCGCCCTCGCCGGTGTCGACAACCTGGCGAATAGGCAAATCGAATTGCTTAGCAAACTCGTAGTCGCGATCGTCGTGGGCAGGTACCGCCATGATTGCGCCGGTGCCGTAGTCGGCCAGCACGTAGTCGGATGCCCAGATTGGCAGCTTCTCGCCGCTCAACGGGTTAATTGCGAAGGCGTCGAGTTGAACACCGGTCTTCTTTCGATCGGTTGCCAAACGTTCGATGTCGTTCGACTTCTTTACCTCTTCGAGGTAGGCCTGAAACGCCAAACGCACCTCTGGGCTAGACATCGAAGCTAATTCGGCAGCTAGATCGCTGTCGGCAGCTACAACCATGAAGGTTGCTCCGAACAAAGTGTCTGGTCTGGTTGTGTAAACGGTGATTGGTTCTGTGCGGCCTTCGATTTCAAAGGTGACCTCGGCTCCGGTTGAGCGGCCTATCCAGTTACGCTGCATCGCGATAACTTTTGCAGGCCAGTTGCCTTCGAGCGTGTCTAGATCATCGAGCAGGCGATCTGCGAAGTCGGTGACTTTGAAATACCACTGGGTCAAAGCCTTCTTGGTTACAACGCTGTCGCAACGCTCGCACAACCCCTGCACTACCTGTTCGTTCGCGAGAACGGTTTGGCAACTCGGGCACCAATTCACGTTTGAGTTTTTGCGATACGCCAAACCGTTTTTGTAGAACTCTAGAAAGAGCCACTGGTTCCAGCGGTAGTAGATCGGGTCGCTGGTTGCGAGCACGCGATCCCAGTCGAACGAACACGCGTAACGGCGCATAGAAGCTTTTTGCTGCGCAATGTTGTCGTATGTCCAACCCTTCGGGTCGAGCCCGCGCTTAATCGCTGCGTTCTCTGCCGGCAGGCCGAATGAATCCCAGCCAATCGGGTGCATAACGTTGTATCCCTTTTGAGCCCAGTAGCGAGAGATCACGTCACCTAGCGCATAGGCCTCGGCGTGCCCCATGTGCAAATCGCCCGATGGGTAAGGAAACATGTCTAGAACGTATTTCTTGGGGCGAGGGTCACCTTCGACACCTGAGTTGAACAGCTTGAGATCATCCCAAACCGGCAACCAGCGGTCTTGGATGGCGAATGCGTCGTATTCGGAATCGTTGTTCATATTTTGCTCAGACATCTGCACAAGATTACCAAGCGGGCCGAACGACCGCTTGAATTAAGGCGATGACCAGGGGTTTGGAGACTTTAGCGCTCGCAGCAGGGCCGCGGCCTTTAACTTCGTCTCTTCGAGTTCGGCTGCAGGATGGCTGTCGATCGTGATGCCACCACCAACGCCGATTGTCGCGTTTTGGCCGTCAACCACGATTGTGCGTATGGTCATGCCGAAGTCGGCGACGCCCGCGTGAGTCAGATAGCCAATGGCACCCGAGTAGATGCCTCGTCCTCGGTTTTCGGCCTTGGTTTCTAGGTTGTCGATAATCTGCATGGCCCGAGCCTTCGGCGCTCCAGTCATTGAACCGCCTGGAAACGCAGCAGCCAGAGCGTCTGTAGCATCGAAAGTCGAGGACAGCTTGCCTTCGACCGTGCTAACCAACTGATGCACGGTGGCATAGCTCTCGACATCAAAAAGTTTGGTGACCTGAACAGAATTAATCTCTGCCACCCGACCGATGTCGTTGCGCATCAGGTCGACAATCATGAGGTTTTCTGCTCGTTCTTTCTCGTCTTCTGCGAGCTCCTGAGCGAGGGCGTTGTCGACAACCGGGTCGGGGTCTCTGCGTCGGGTTCCTTTGATCGGCTTAGAAGAGATTGTGCCGGTCGAATCAACCTTCAAGAACTGCTCGGGTGAACTGCAAAGAATGGCTTGTGTGCCGAACTTCAAATATGCGGCGTAGGGCGCTGGGTTGTTTGAACGCAGATTTATGAAAGTTAGCAGAGGGTCGCCAGTGACCTCGAGTTCAACCTGATTGGTGAGGCAGAGTTGGTAGACGTCTCCGGCCGCGATGTGCGCTTGCGCGCTTTCAATTAGCCCTAGATATTCTTCGTTTGAGTGACGCACTCGTGCCTGACCAGCGGTCAGCGGCTCATTCGAGAGACGAAAGGCCGCCTGCTCTCCCCCGCAGAGCGCAAGACGCAAAAGCGCGGCATGGTGCCAAGCGTCAAAATCCTTTTGCTCGGCAAACTCACCGATGAAATACATAACCTTGGCATCGTGGTCGAAAACCATTGCCCTGTCGATCTGCAAGAAGATTGATTCGCCGTCGTAGGCCAAGAATCCAACCAAACCAGGTCGAAACTCGAACGGCAGATCAAGCTGCACTGGCCGGCTGTCGCTCAACTGGCTCTTAAGAAATTCAAACACCTCGGAGCTCTTTCTGTGCGACTGAGCAGAGGCACCGATGACACTAAATCTGTCGGTCGCGTGAATCTCTCGGTCGAGCCAGAATGCGTTTTCGTCTTTCAAGTGCAATGCGATGAACACATCGGCAGGTTGCACCCATCCCTGAAGGTCTGAAACGAAGATAGGCATGCCTATTAGATTAGAACAGGCGAAAGGAGGGTCATGACCAGCGAACTTATGCAATACGAATCTGGCGATTTGTTTGAAGTGCCGGTAAGTCTCACGACCCAACTTGCTGTAGCCGACAGTTTTTTGCTCGAGGATGGCCGAGTTCGCAACCTCGAGATGCACCTAGAGCGCTTCAGTCGCTGGGTTAAGCAAATTTCACCCGATAACGAAGGCGAATTAGAAGAGTTCTTCCACATGGTTGTTCAGGCATTACCCCTAGAAGGGCGTTGGTTTCCGAGGCTAGAACTGCACACCGACCAACCCGACGAGCGTCGCTTGCACCTGCGAATTCGCGAAGCGCCCGAAGCCCTTGGCAATGCGATTCTCTGGACCTACCCAGAACTTGACCCACGAGTAAACCCCTTGGTGAAAGGCCCAGACCTAAGCCTCGGGCTGCAACTTCGCCGCCGGGCAAACATGATCGGTGCAGATGAAGCAGTTTTGCTAAGCGAATCTGGGCACATCGCAGAAGGTGCGTTGAGCGCAATCGTTTGGTGGAGAGGTGACGTTCTTTGCGCGCCGTCTGATGACACGACCTGGCTAGACAGCATCACAAGACGCGAGGTTTTTGCCATCGCCGAACAGATGGGCCTGCAAACTCGCATCGAAAAAGCAAAGCCCGCCGACCTCGTTGAGACAGAGGTTTGGATGCTGAGCAGCCTGCAGGC
>JBFYOO010000043.1:0-3573 GCA_041303785.1 Micrococcales bacterium | reverse complement strand
GGCTCTCAGCCACGGCAACCAAGGGCCGCAAGGGCATCGCTGGCAAGGCCTACGACGAGATTCTCTCTGTGGTTATCGAACTCGAAGCGCAAATGAAGGCAGCGGCCAGCGAGTTGCAGTTTGAGTTAGCGGCACGCATCCGTGATGAAATGGTCGAGTTGAAGCGCGAGTTGAGACAGATGGAGAAAGCCGGCCACGTCGACTAGACGGCGGGCACAGCGCACTCAGCGTTTTAGACTTCTAGGGTGTCAATTACCCCAGTGAGTAACTCAAACAAACTTGTCGTCAAGGGCGCTCGAGTTCACAACCTAAAGAACCTCAATCTCGAGATTCCGCGCGATTCAATGGTGGTTTTCACCGGGCTTAGCGGTTCGGGCAAGTCGTCACTGGCCTTCGACACGATTTTTGCCGAGGGGCAGAGGCGTTACATCGAGAGCCTGTCTTCATATGCCAGGCAGTTTCTCGGACAGGTAGATCGCCCAGACGTCGACTTCATCGAGGGTTTGAGCCCGGCGGTTTCGATTGACCAGAAATCAACCAACCGCAACCCACGTTCGACCGTCGGAACGATTACAGAAATTCACGATTACCTGAGACTGCTCTGGGCGCGCATCGGAATTCCATACTGCGCAGACTGCGGCGAGAGAATCGTGAAGCAGACTCCACAGCAGATTGTTGACCAGATTCTTGAGTTTGAAGAAGGAACCCGCTTTCAGATTCTCGCGCAACTGGTTGATCAGAAAAAGGGCGAGTTCGTCGACCTATTCAAAGACTTGGTTAGCCAAGGATACGCTCGAGCCGTGGTCGATGGCGAAGTTATTCAGCTCGCCGACGCCAAACCACTAAAGAAAACTTTCAAGCACGACATTTCGGTTGTTGTCGACCGCCTGGTTTCAAAGAAAGACATTGTTGGTCGTTTAACCGATTCGGTTGAGACAGCGCTGAAGCTGGCTGGCGGACGAATAGTCATCGATCTGATTGACGAGAAGCGCGCAGCGAAGAAGCTAAGAGTATTCAGCGAACGCATGTCGTGCCCAAACGAGCACCCGCTTGCAATCAGCGAGATAGAGCCAAGAACATTCTCGTTCAATGCGCCTTTCGGTGCATGTCAGGAGTGTGGCGGTCTCGGCACAAAGATGAGCGCAGATGTTGACTTAGTTATCGGTGATCCCGATGACTCGATTGCAGACGGAGTCTTGCTGCCTTGGTCGACACCGCAGGGCAAGATTTACCCATACATGACTCGCATGATGAATGGACTCGCCACCGAACTAAAGTTCAAGCTATCGACCCCTTGGAGCAAGCTGCCAGAGGAAATACAGCAGGCTGTTCTGTTCGGAAACAACTTCGACGTTCAGGTGAAGTGGAAGAACAAGTACGGTCGCGAACTGCGCTACACCACCGGCTTCGAGGGCGTTATCGCTTACGTCGAGCGCAAACTGCTTGAAACCGAGAGCGACTACGCCCGCGCAAAATGGGCGGGATACCACCGCGAAGTCGATTGCCCGGCCTGTGATGGCTCAAGATTGAGACCTGAGGTTCTCGCAATCAAGGTTGCAGACAGTTCGATTGCTGACGTTGCAAAGCTGAGCCTCGCAGACTGTTTCG
Organism: Micrococcales bacterium; assembly: GCA_041303785.1. Taxonomy (GTDB): domain Bacteria; phylum Actinomycetota; class Actinomycetes; order Actinomycetales; family Microbacteriaceae; genus Rhodoluna. Next base: position 1,965 of record JBFYOO010000043.1, on the reverse strand, counting down.
CGTTCTTCGAGAAAATCAAGCTCGACTCTCGAGACGTGAAGATCGCGGCACAAGTACTTCGTGAAATCAAGGCTCGACTCGAATTCTTGCTTGCTGTTGGGCTCGATTACCTGAGTCTCGATAGGGCAGCGGCTACCCTGAGCGGTGGTGAGGCACAGCGAATTCGCCTAGCCACCCAGATTGGCTCGGGACTAACCGGGGTGCTCTATGTGCTCGATGAGCCATCAATCGGTCTACACCAGCGCGACAACCGCAGGCTCATCGAAACCCTGCTGAAGCTTCGAGACCTAGGCAACACACTGATTGTGGTTGAGCATGACGAAGACACAATCAAGGCATCCGACTGGATTGTCGACATCGGCCCAGGTGCCGGAGTTCACGGTGGCGAAGTTGTGCACAGCGGACCTTACAAAGAGTTGCTGAAGAACAAGACTTCAGTGACCGGCGCCTTTCTCAGTGGCAAACAGAGCATCGAAACCCCAACAGCGCGTCGACCAATTGACACCAAACGTGTCGTGAAGGTCATCGGCGCGCGCGAGAACAACCTAAAGAACATCGACGTAGAGTTTCCGCTCGGCGTGTTTACCGCGGTCACTGGCGTGAGTGGGTCGGGCAAGTCATCTCTTGTAAACGACATTCTCTACGAGACGCTAGCAAACAGACTCAACGGGGCTAAGGGAGTAGCGGGCAAACACAAGCGCATCGATGGCATCGATCAACTCGACAAAGTTGTGCACGTTGACCAGGCACCAATTGGCAGAACCCCGCGTTCTAATCCAGCTACCTACACCGGGGTATTCGACCACATTCGCAAGTTGTTTGCCGACACAGCGGAATCAAAGGCGCGCGGATATCAGCAGGGTAGGTTTTCATTCAACGTCAAGGGAGGTCGCTGCGAGTCGTGCTCTGGTGACGGAACCCTGAAGATCGAGATGAATTTCTTGCCGGATGTTTACGTTGCCTGCGAGGTGTGCCACGGTGCGCGCTACAACCGAGAAACACTTCAGGTGAAGTACAAGAACAAGAACATCGCTGAAATACTCGAGATGCCAATCGCCGAGGCGGCTGAATTCTTTGCGCCAATCAACTCAATCGCTCGCTATCTAGAAACCCTGGTTGAAGTCGGATTGGGTTACGTTCGCTTGGGTCAGAGCGCAACAACTCTCAGTGGTGGTGAGGCACAGCGAGTCAAACTCGCAACCGAGCTGCAGCGTCGCTCGTATGGACGTTCTATCTATGTGCTCGACGAACCAACCACGGGTCTGCACTTCGAAGACGTGCGCAAACTGCTGCTGGTCTTGAACGGCTTGGTCGACAAGGGCAACACGGTCATCGTGATTGAGCACAATCTCGATGTCATCAAGTGTGCCGACTGGGTAATCGACCTAGGGCCAGAGGGCGGTGCCGGTGGTGGTGAGGTACTTGCCATTGGAACACCCGAGCAGGTTGCAAAGTCTGCCAAGAGCTTCACGGGCAAGTTCTTGAAAGAGACACTGGCGAGTTAGCCGATGGCCGACCAGCTCAGTTTCAGGCCCAAAACCTCTGAGATTCCAACTGAACCGGGGGTCTACCGATGGTTCGACAAGAACGGCCGAATTCTTTATGTGGGCAAAGCGAAGAATCTAAGAGCTCGGCTTAGCAGCTATTTCGCGCCTTTAAATAGCCTTCACAGTCGCACGCGACGCATGGTGACCAGCGCAGCCGACGTTCAGTGGACCATAGTCAAAACCGAGTACGAGGCTCTGCAGCTCGAATTCCAGTGGATTAAAGAGTTCTCGCCACCTTTCAACATTCGATTCAAGGATGACAAGTCATACCCATACCTTGCGATCTCTTCAGGCGATACCTATCCGCGTGCTTTCATAACTAGAAATCGCGAGCTGCCCGGGCACAAGTATTTCGGTCCTTACACCAACGCTTGGGCGATTAGAGAGACGCTAGACACACTGCTCAAGGTTTACCCGG
>JBFYOO010000042.1:0-6798 GCA_041303785.1 Micrococcales bacterium | reverse complement strand
AGCATCGTGATGTTCTTCGCGCGGGCGGCGGCAAACAACTTGTTTGCATCGACATCGCAAAGTTCTAGTGTGTCAAAGAAGTCGGCGTGCTTAACTTTGATGCCGCCAGCAGAGAGCGCTTTCGCCAAACGCGAAGTCTTTGAGTGCACCTCGGTTGCGATTGCCTTTAAGCCAGCTGGGCCGTGGTAGACCGCATACATTCCAGCCATTACTGCGAGCAAAACCTGGGCGGTGCAAATGTTTGAAGTTGCTCGTTCGCGACGAATGTGCTGTTCGCGAGTCTGCAACGTGAGTCGGTAGGCGGGTGCGCCATCGGCATCAACCGAAACGCCGACCAAGCGGCCAGGCATCGAACGCTCGAGGTCGTTGCGCACCGCGAGGTAACCCGCGTGTGGGCCACCGAACCCCATCGGCACGCCGAAACGCTGGGTGGTGCCGACAACAACATCTGCGCCTTGCTCGCCAGGCGACTCGAGCAAAGTAAGTGCCAAGAGATCGGCGGCGACAACCGCGATGCCGCCTTGCGACTTGGTTAACTCAATAACTGGTTTCAAGTGCACAACTCGACCGCTTGCGCCCGGATACTGCTGCAGCGCACCAAAGTGTTCTCCAAGATTGGCGGCATCGGTGGCGTTATCAAAGTACTTGATCTCGATCTGCAGTGGTTGAGCGCGGTGCTCGAGAAGCGCCTTGGTCTGCGGAAAAGTGTCGCGGTCGACCAGAAAAACGTTTGAGTCGCTGGTTGCGGTGCGCTTGGCAATCATCATGGCCTCGACCGCCGCGGTGCCCTCGTCGAGCATCGAAGCGTTTGCGGTCTTCATGCCGGTGAGGTCGGTAACCATGGTCTGAAAGTTGATGAGCGCTTCGAGGCGTCCCTGAGAAATTTCAGGCTGGTATGGCGTGTAGGCGGTGTACCAAGAAGGGTTCTCAAGGATGTTGCGCTTGATAACAGTTGGCGTGTGGGTGCCGTAATAACCAAGACCGATCATCGAAGTTGTAACGCGGTTCTTGGCGGCAATTGCACGCAACTCGGCCAGCGATTCGGCTTCGCTGCGAGCAGGGTCTAGTGTGCTGTCACCGCGAAAGCGAATGACCTCTGGAACCGCTGCGCTGAGCAAAGCATCTAGCGAGTCGTAGCCGAGTGCGTCGAGCATGACCTTCTGGTCTGCGCTTGAGGTGCCAATGTGGCGATACTGAAATTTTTCGTGATCGAGAGGCATGGTTCGATTACTCGCCAGTGAAAGCGTCGTACTCGGCGGCGGTCATTAGTTCTGGCAGTTCTTCGAAGCGCACCTTGATTAGCCAGCCAGCACCGAAGGCATCCTGGTTGACAAGCTCAGGCGCATTGGTAACGTCGCCGTTTACTTCGACAACTTCGCCGTCGACAGGAGAGTAGAGCTCGCCGACCGACTTAGTCGATTCAATCTCGCCACAAATCTTCATGTATGTGGTCTTTGCGCCAACCTTTGGCAGGTCTACGAAAACAACGTCTCCAAGTTTTTCAGCGGCGTAAGCGGTGATGCCGATTGTCGCAACATCGCCCTCAACTTTGAGCCACTCGTGTTCTTTTGTGTAGTGAAGATCGGTTGGATTCGACATGCTCGACTACTGCTCTCTCTTGTAAAACGGCAATTTGACAATTTTGTAGGGCTCTAAGTTTCCCCGCACATCAACCATAATCGTGTCGCCCACACCGAAATTCCCATCACGGATGTAGGCCATGGCTACCGGGTAGCCGAGGGTTGGTGATAGCGCGCCCGAGGTAACTATGCCGATGGTTTCAGCGGTTGTGGGGTGCTTGAGTTCATAGTCGGCGCGGGCGGCGCGCTTGCCTTCGCCCACGAGTGCGATAAGGCGCTCGCGCGGTTCTGTTATCTTTTCGAGGGCCTCGCGCCCCACGAAGTTGTGACCTTCGTCGAGGCGAACAACCTTGGCCATACCCGCGTCAATTGGGGTGTGCTGTTCGTCGAGCTCGTGCCCGTAGAGCGGCATGCCAGCCTCGAGGCGCAGGGTGTCTCGGCAGGCCAGGCCGGCAGTAATCAAGCCGTCATCGGTTCCGGCAGTGAGAATGTCGTTCCAGATCTTTGCCGCCTGATCTGCCGAAACCAGCACCTCGAAGCCATCTTCGCCGGTGTAGCCGGTTCGGCAGAGATAGGCGCTTGCGCCGGCAACGTTCGCTTCGGCGATTGAGTAGTACTTCAACTCAGCCAGGTTGGCATCGGTGAGTTTCTGCAAAATGCCGGTGGCTTTTGGCCCCTGAATCGCAATCAGCGCCCAGTCATCGCTTTGGTCATCAACCTTTGCGTCAAAGCCTTCTAGGCGAGCCTTGAGTGCGGTGGCAACAGCGTGACGGTTCGACGCGTTCGCGATAATCAAAAAATTATCTTCTGCAAGACGGTAGACGATCAGGTCATCGATGATTCCGCCCTGGTGGTTGCAAATCATCGAGTACTTAGCGCGACCGATGCCAATCTCTGATGCAATGCCGATCAGGGCAAAATCTAGAAATGCTGCTGCCTGATTTCCCGAGATGAAAATTTCGGCCATGTGCGAAATATCAAACACACCGGCAGCGTTGCGCACGGCGTGGTGCTCGGCAAGATCGCTGCTGTAGCGCACCGGCATATCCCAGCCACCAAAATCGGTGAAGCTCGCGCCAAGTTTTAGGTGCTCATCGTGCAGAACAGTCTTTGCCATTTTTTGCCTTCTATTTAGTTTGAAGCCGGTTGTTGTTGAGTGATGCAGTGAATGCCGCCACCGCGAGCGAAGATTGGTCTTGCATCGACGAGCACGACTTCACGATCTGGGTAGCAAGATTCGAGAATCACTTTTGCCACCTGATCGTTTTCGTCATCGAATGCACAGAGAATAACGCCACCGTTCACCAGGTAGTGATTGATATACGAGTAGTCGACCCAGGAGTGATCGTCTTTCAACACCTTTGGTGCCGGAACCGCAATCAACTCGAAGCCAACTGCCTCTTCGAGAGTGCGCTTGACCTCGTGGCTAACTGAAAAGTCTGGGTGTGCTTCATCGCGCTGGTCGTGAAACAAGATCTTTCCACCGGGTGCAAAGCAAGCCACGATGTCGATGTGGCCGCGAGTGCCGAACTCGTCGTAGTCGCGGGTCAGCCCGCGGCGAATCCAAATTGCGCGCGAGGTGCCGAGCTTTGCGTGAATCTCGGCCTCGACCTCGGCGCGACTCCAGGTTGAGTTTCTACCCTCGCCAAGTTGCACGGTCTCGGTTAGCAAAAGGTTTCCTTCGCCATCTACATGGATGCCGCCGCCCTCGTTGATCAGGTTGCTCGAGATCGTCTCGACAGAGGCGAAGTCGGCAATTTGGCGGGCAACGTGCTGGTCTTTGGCCCAGATTGCCCAGCTGGTTGCGCCCCAGCCGTTGAAAACCCAGTCGACTGCAGCAACTTGACCGGCGGCATTTTTAACGAAGCTCGGTCCGGTGTCGCGCAACCAGCCGTCATCTAGAGAAGCCTCTACCAGTTCAACTCGGTCGTCGAGCAGCGCTTTTGCAGTTGCCACATCGCCAGGTTCGATAATCATCTTCACCGGCTCGAAGCGAACCACTGCGTTTGCCACAGCAGCCCAAGCGGCGAAGGCTCGCTCGTTCTCAGCCGGGTCGTCTTCGTAGTCTTTAGCCGGCCAACCCATCCATGTGCATTCGTGTGGTTGCCATTCGGCCGGCATACGCCAGGTCATCAGTAGCTCACTCCAGCGATGCCACCGTCTTCGCCGTCGCCGTTTTCAGCGCGGGGGTTTACAACCGGCTCAACCAACATGTCGTAGGTGTCTGGGCGACGCGTTGCCAAAAATGGAAACAGATCGAGCCAGTCGCGACGCTGGTCGAGATCAAGGTCGGCGACAAGCACTTCATCACCGTCGCGCGCCGCACGAGCGAGAATTCGACCGTAAGGGTCGCAGATAAAACTGCTTCCGTAAAAAGTGATTGAACCTTCATTGCCATAGCGATTTGGAACAACCATGAAGGTTCCGTTAGCAATCGCGTTTCCAACAATCACCTGTCGCCAAAGTGGTTCTGTATCGAAATCTGCATGGTCGGGTTCGCTGCCGATCGCCGTTGGATAGGCGAGCACTTCTGCACCACGAAGTGAATAGTTGCGAACAACTTCTGCGAACCATTCATCCCAGCAAGTTGGCAAGCCAATTTGCGCCGTTGTGCCATCGAAATCAAATTCATACACCGGATACGGTTCGCCATCGCTCGGCCCCTGCGCAAAATATTGATCTTCGTAGTAACCGGCGGTCACAGGAATGTGAAGTTTCGGAGTACGTGCAACGATGCGCCCTTCAGGGTCAACCACAATCGCAACGTTCAACCCGCGACCATCCTGCGACGGCTGGTGTTCGTATAGCGAGATGTGCACGTGCACGTTGTTTCTAGCTGCGGCCTGTGCAGCGAAGCGATATGTTGGCCCGTCTTCTAGCGACTCAGCGAGAGAGTTTGGAGTGAAATCTGGCTTGGTATCTGCCATGTAGCGACTAAGCGTGAGCTCTGGCAAAAACACAATCTTCGCGCCGGCACCAGCCGCGGTTGCGATGCCATCGGCCAACACGGCTAGGTGTTCGGCCTGGTCGGCGTGCCACTTGGTTTGAACCAGGGCAACGCGCAACGGTTGGCGTTCGACGGGCTTTACGCGACTAAGACTAGGCAGGGCGGTCGCAACGGTTAGTTTCAAGGTTTAGTCCTTCTCAATTCGGTCGAGAATTTCGCTGATTGTTTCGAGCGTGGTGGTTGGGTTCACAATGGCGAAGCGCAGGTTCGGCTTGCTGGCGTGTGAACTCGGCACGACAAAGGCAATTTGGTCTTCGAGCAGTTTGGCGCTCCAGCGGTCGTAATCGGCCTGCTGCCAACCCTTCTTGGTGAAGACAACAACGCTCAACATTGGTTCGCGAACCAGCTCTAGGTCTTCGCGTAGGCGAATCAGTTCGGCGGCTTCTCGGGCTAGCTGGCAGTTGGCCTCAACTGCGGCGCGGTATGCGGCAACCCCGTGGGTCGCGAGCGAGAACCAAAGCGGCAAGCCTCGCGGGCGGCGAGTCAAGTTGATTGCGTAATCGCTGGGGTTCCATTCACCAGACTCGGTGAGTGTCTCTAGATATTCGCCGTGCTGGGTGTGCGCGAGTCTTGCGATTTCAGGATTTCGATAGACCAGTGCGCAGGCATCGAAAGGGGCGAACAGCCACTTGTGCGGATCGACAATGAAACTGTCAGCGAGTTCTATTCCGGCGAATAGTTCGCGAGTGCTCGGCGCCAATATTCCAGCGAGCCCATAAGCGCCATCTACGTGAAACCAAATCTTGTTTCTCTTTGCAACCGCGCCGATTTGGTCTAGATGGTCAACAATTCCAAAGTTCGTTGTTCCAGAGGTTGCCACGATTGCAAAAACGTCGACATCTCTTGCCTCGAGCAAAGCTGCTTCAACCGCCGCACCGCTGAGTTGTCCGTTGTCATCGGCCTTCGCCGCGATGATGTCGACATCCATGACTCTAGCGGCGGTCTTCAAACTCGAGTGGGCCTCGCTGCTGCAAATGAATGCCCAACGAGCCGATTTGCGCGCGCCATTTTTCTCGGCATTGAAACGTGCAGCTACGAGAGCCGAAAGGTTTCCAATCGTGCCACCCTGAACAAAAACGCCACCAGCGGTTTCAGGAAGCCCGGTTTCGCGAACCAACCACTCGATCACCTGGTTCTCGGCATAGACAGCGCCAGCGCCTTCCATCCAAGAGCCGCCATAAATGGCCGAGGCCGAGACGATCAGGTCAAAAAGTTTCGATGCCTCGGTTGGTGCCGAAGGAATAAAAGACAGATAGCCCGGATGATCTGTGCTGATGGTTGAAGGGGCCAAGACCTCGCCGAAGAGTTCAAGCGCTGCTGTGCCACCCATTCCCTGTTCAGAAATTGTCTGGCCGGCTAGGTCTTGAAGCACATGCTCTGGCTTTGGTGAATCTAGGGGAGCGGGAGAGTAGCTGAGCCTGGTTCTGGCATATTTGAAAACCGCTTCACGAAGGTCTCCGGTGACCTCATGCATCTTTGCGCTCTCTGGCGTGGGCAAGGCGGTTTCCTTCGCTACTCTGCTGTTTTTAAGAGCCTAGCCCACGAGTTACCTGTCTTTTTTCGTAACCCGTCTGGCCACAGAAACGCCGAAACCAAAGACGCTAACGGCCAAAAGTCCCCAGAAGAGAAAGCCCTGCTGCTGCGAAATTGCTGAGCAAGATGTCCAACCTTCGGTCTGTGCCGTGACGCAGTTTTTCGAGTTGAAGAAGCCAATCATCGAGGCCAGTGCGCCGACTAGGGCAACCGTGGCAATCATGGCCCAGCTGTTGTTCTTAATCATTTTTCTCTTGGCTTGCCGCAATCTGTGCGCGAATGTCATCCATGTCGGCATTCTTTACAGCATCAATTAGCCCGTCGAAGTTTGCGGCAGGCAAAGCGCCAGGCTGGTTGTAAAGCATGATGCCATCGCGAAACGCCATCAGTGTAGGAATAGAAGTAATCTGCAGCGCGCCTGCCAAATCTTGGTGCGCCTCGGTGTCAACTTTCGCAAACACCATGTCTTTGTTGTTCTCGCTTGCCGCTTCGAACACAGGCCCGAATTGACGACACGGTCCACACCAAGCTGCCCAGAAATCGACGAAAACGATGCCGTCGGCCGAGACGGTTGCCTCGAACTCTTCAAAACCTATGTTGATGGTTGCCACTCTTTGCTCCTTGCTGTTTGGGCCACGACTATTCCAATTATTACAAGCACTCCGCCGATTGCCTGCG
>JBFYOO010000041.1:0-10279 GCA_041303785.1 Micrococcales bacterium | reverse complement strand
AAAAAGACTTGACAAGATGTCGGTGTTCTATCGTATTCTTGTTCTAATTCGAACAGATGTTCGAAAAGAAAGGCATGATCATGGTTCTAGTAGACCCCCGCCGTTTCGCCCAGCGCATCGGCATCCTGGCCGTAGCTGGTTTCGCCATCTTTGGCTTTATCTTTGGCCAGGTCGCCAGCGCGAACGACGCTGCGGCCGAGCAGGTTTATTACTCTGTCTCCTCTGGCGACACCCTCTGGAAGATCGCCTCTGAGCAGGCACCGAACCAAGACCCACGTGACTTCATCGCGCAACTGGTTGAACTCAACAAACTCACCTCTGACAGTGTCACTCCTGGTCAGCGGTTGCTGCTGCCAAACAGTTAGTCCTCTGTTTGGCTCCGGTCGCGCGGAGAGTCGTCGTGGCGGGTTGGGTAACCTTTACCTGTGCCAGACCTCGATGATTCTCCGATTCGCGATGAGTCGAACGACGAGACTCCAATAGTCGCCATCCTTGATTACATCAGTGCGCAATCCGATGAGTTAGCCGAAGCTATCTCTGCAACCGGTGCAGATGTTTATGTGACTTCAAACTGGGCAATGTGCATATCGGCAGACGGGCTCATTGTTCCAAACCACGATTCAGTTTTCGATGTAGCTCGTGAACTCAACTTGGTTCGCGGGGCAGAACTGATTGATGCACGCCTAATTGCAAACAAGTCGGTTCTCGCGATCGGCAGCGCGTTCAATCTGCTTTTTGAACTTGATGAGAAGGCCCAAATCAACAACGAGAAGTTTCAGCAGTGGCCAGGCATTTCAAAGGCTCACGTTGATCAAACAAATTTCGGCTGGCAAAAAGTGAATAACGACAAAAACTCCAAACTCTTTGCAAACATTCACGAGCAAGAATTCTTCTTCGATAACAAGTTGTCTGTTTCGCAGTGGGTGCTCGATGCTCAGGGCCCATTGACTGCACCGAAGGTCAGTTGGGTGAAGCAAGGTCAGGGTTATGTGGCTGCCGTCGAAAATGGCCCGCTGATTGCAACACAGTTTCTTCCAGAGAAGTCAAAAAACGCGGGTCACGAATTCCTCAAGAATTGGGTGAAGTCACTTTGATACAGCGAGCAAGTTATGGGCACACGCTAGAGTTGCTGCCGGCGATAGACGTTGCAGGCGCCAAGTCGATTCGACTAACCGCGGGCGACTCGCAATCTGCAACCGAATACGGATCTCCACTAGATGTAGCCAAAGCCTTTGTCGACTCAGGTGCTCAGTGGATACATCTGGTTGACCTAGACGCAGCCTTTTCTCGCGGCAGTAATCTCGAAACGATCGCAGAGGTTGTGCAGCAGTGCCCCGGCATCAAGATTGAGCTCAGTGGTGGCATTCGCGATGCTTCATCGCTAGAAGCCGCTCTGGCACTGAACCCAGAGCGAGTCGTGCTTTCAACGCTTGCGCTCGCCGACCTAGATTTCACGGCCAAGGCACTAGAGCACCACGGTCACCTCATTGCAGTTGGTTTAGATGTGCGGGGCAGTCGGCTTGAGGCGCGGGGTCAGGCAGAGCAGGGCGGCGAGCTCGCAGATATGCTTGCAGCGCTAGAAGACTTTGGTTGCTCGCGCTACGTGGTCACAGATGTCACCCGAGACGGAACACTCGGCGGACCAAACCTAGAGTTGTTGCAATACGTTCTAGCCAGAACAGCTAAACCCGTTGTTGCGTCAGGCGGCATTTCTTCACTGGGTGACATCCGTGCGTTGAAAGCGCTTGTGCAGCAAGGTCTTGAGGGCGCAATTCTCGGCAAAGCACTCTATGCAAACAACTTCACCCTCGAACAAGCTATTGAGATTGCAGAAGAACATGACATCTGATCACGAGCACATGAATCAAAACAAGTTCTCAGACTCTGCCGGAACCCCATGGGCTGGCAGAACGTTTGATGTAAACAATTTTGCCCAGGATGATGGTTCGGCACCGAAGGCGCTGTTGCATGCTCTGCTCGAATTCCGCGAAGGTCGAGCCAACGCCGAAGCTGTTGTCGACGCGATTCGCGAGTCGCGACTTTTGATTCCTTTGCTGGCCGATTTGACCGAAAGTGCAGATGGAGCGCACGGTCAAAAAATCGACAAGAGCGCAGACCTGAGCATTGTCACGGTAGCAACTCCCGATGAACAAAACGGCCTACCGGTGTTTAGCTCGGTTGCCGCAATGCAGCGCTGGAACTCGAAGGCTAGACCCGTGCCAGCAGATGCCCGAAGGGTCGCGCTCGCGGCGGTTGTTGAAGACAACACGCGAATAATTCTCGACCCAGAGAGCGAAACCGAGTTTGCAATTAGGCGGCCGGCAATTGCGGCAATCGCTCAAGACCTCAACTGGGTGCACCCGACTCGCAATGCTGCGGTGCACCAAGCAATCCACAACGTCACCAACAAGGTTGAAGAGTTTCTGAGTTTTGATCTGCTTGATGGCGACGAACTGTCGCGCCTGCACTCAGCCGAGTTGCAACTCGAACTGCACCTCAAGCCAGGGTTATCTGAAGAGCGATTGGCCGAACTTATGCAGAATCTTGCAATTGGCTTGGGCGAAAGCGCTGAAATTGCCGAACACGTAGATAGCCTTCGGGTAAAGCTCGCCTGAGTCGACGGGCTGGCTGGGCTTTAGTTGACCGGGCCGGTGTATTTTTCGCCTGGGCCTTGGCCAGGCGCATCCTTGATTGCAGAGGCCTCACGAAAAGCCAACTGCAGCGAACGAAGACCATCGCGAAGCGGCCTGGCGTGGTGATCGCCTAGGTCAGGGGCGGCCGCGGTTAGCAGGCCAGCCAGGGCGTTGATTAGTTTGCGAGCCTCATCCAGGTCGGCTTGGTGCCCGTCTTCGCCAAGGCCGCACTGAACGGCGGCCGCACTCATGAGGTGCACGGCAGTGGTGGTGATTACCTCGACGGCAGGAACTTCGGCAATATCGCGAACTTGCTCGGCTACGTCGCGAAACTCTTGGGGTTCAAAATCTGGCAAGGGGTTTACTCCTGAATCGTGGTTCTGCTAGGCTAACCCATGGCTCCGAGGTTCGCCTCGGTCAGAAGTGGATTCATTTCCCACCTTGTCCACCGACTTATTAGGTGTTCGGGTAAAGCTTTTGGAAACTTCGTTTCTGTACGCGTGCGTCCTGCGTTTGCGTGGCCAAGGTAACAAATACCAGAGTCACATCTAAAAAGGAGCAAAGATCAGCGACCCACGTATCAATGAGCGCATTCGCGTGCCAGAGGTTCGCCTCGTTGGCGCTGCAGGTGAGCAGATTGGTGTAGTTCGTATCGAAGAGGCAATGCGTCTTGCACAAGAAGCAGATCTCGACCTAGTCGAGGTAGCCCCAGAAGCGAAGCCGCCAGTAGCGAAACTAATGGATTTCGGAAAATTCAAGTACGAAGCAGCCCAGAAAATTCGCGAGGCACGCAAAAACCAGGTCAACACAGTTCTAAAAACCGTTCGTTTCGGTTTGAAGATTGATGACCACGACTATGCAACCAAGCGCGGGCAGATCGAAAAGTTTCTCAAAGCTGGTGACAAGGTAAAGGTGATCGTTGTTTTCCGCGGTCGCGAGCAGAGCCGTCCAGAGATGGGCGTCAAGTTGCTACAGAAGCTTGCCGAAGAAGTAAACGTTTTTGGAATCGTCGAATCGACACCGTCGGTTGATGGTCGAAACATGGTTATGGTTATCGGTCCATTGAAGAACAAGGCAGAGGCTAAGGCCGAAGCGAAGAAGGCTGCATCTAAGGCTGAGGCCAAGGCTGCACCAACTGAGAACAAAGAGTCGGCAGAGGCCGACGAATAGAAGGAGAAAGCAATGCCAAAGCAGAAGACCCACTCGGGCGCTAAGAAGCGTTTCCGCTTCACCGGTAGCGGCAAGCTCATGAAGCAGCAGATCAACATGCGCCACAACCAGGAGCACATGTCGAACCGTCGCAAGCGTCGACTAAACGTCGACCAGGTCGTCTCACCAGCAGACTTCAAGACCATCAAGAAGCAACTCGGCAAGTAACCGACTTTTTAGAACTAGGAGCATCTACAAATGGCAAGAGTAAAAAATGCGGTCAACTCGCACAAGAAGCGTCGCACCGTTCTCGAGCGCGCATCGGGTTACCGTGGTCAGCGTTCACGTCTTTACCGCATGGCGAAGCAGCAGATGCTGCACTCGTTGGTTTACGCATTCAACGACCGTCGTGCCCGCAAGGGTGACTTCCGTCGCCTATGGATTCAGCGCATTAACGCTGCTGCACGTTCAAATGGCATGACCTACAACCGTTTTATTCAGGGATTGGCATTGGCTGGTGTTCAGGTTGACCGTCGCATCCTTGCCGACCTCGCTGTGAACGAGCCGAAGACATTCGCAACTCTCGTTGCTTCTGCTAAGGCTGCGCTTCCTGCCGACACTTCGGCACCGAAGGCAAAGTAGTAGCAATTGCTAACTGATCCCAAGTCGAACCAGGTTCGCGGGGTCGCCAAGCTTAACAAGAAAGACGCCCGGTCAGAGACCGGGCTCTTTCTGCTTGAGGGGCCACAGGGCCTAAAAGAAGCGCTCGCGCGACCAAAGCTAATTGTCGATCTTTACGTAACCGAAGAGGCTGCGAATCGACACGCTGATTTGTTCGAGCAAGCCGAGGCGGCGCACGTATCGGTGCAATTCGTTTCTGAGGCCGTGCTAAAGGTCATGTGCGACACGAACACTCCGCAGGGTCTGCTCGCGGTGTGCCAACAACTGCACGTCGAACTAGATGATCTTTTGGCAACCAAGCCACAGCTTGTGGCACTTCTTGCAAACATTCGCGATCCGGGTAACGCCGGAACGGTTCTTCGTGCTGCCGATGCGGCCGGCGCAGACGCGGTTATCTTTAGCGCAAACAGTGTTGACGCATACAACCCAAAAGTTGTTCGTTCGACGACCGGCTCAATCTTTCACCTGCCAGTCGTTATCGGCGCAGACATCGCCGAGACAATTGCAAAATTCAAGGCCGCAGGCATCCAGGTCTTAGCCGCTAGTGGTGGGGGAGTCTGGCTTCCGTCGGTTGAAAAAGCACAACTTTCTAAAGCGACCGCTTGGGTTCTTGGCAACGAGGCTTGGGGTTTTGAGTCCGAAACTCTCGAACTGGTCGATCAAGAGGTTGCAGTGCCAATTTACGGTGCCGCCGAAAGTTTGAACCTCGCTACCGCAGCAAGTATTTGTCTTTACGCCTCAGCCTTCGCTCAGAACGTCGCCGATTAGACTAGAGCTCTTATGTCAGGCTCAAATCCAATCAGCGAATCGGCTGTTGCAAAGACCGTTGCTTCGGCGCTAGCGGCAATTGCGCAGGCAACCGACCTTGCTTCGTTGCGCGCTGTTCGCCAGGCCACTGTTGGTGAGCAGTCTGAGATTGCCAAGCTCAATGCTCAACTCAAGTCGATTGAACCTGAACACAAAGCCGCCGCCGGAGCCCTAATTGGCAAGGCTCGCGCCGAAATCAACGCAGCCTTTGCCGCACGCGAAGAGCAGTTTGCCGCCGCCGAAGAGCGTGCAAAGCTAGCGGCCGAAACTGTCGACATGACCGCGGTTGCCACAAGAGTGCCGTTCGGTGCCCGCCATCCTCTTTCTTTGCTTCAAGATCAAATCTCCGATGTCTTTATCGGCATGGGTTGGGAAATCGCAGAGGGGCCAGAACTCGAACACGAGTGGTTCAACTTCGACGCGCTGAACTTCGACGCCGACCACCCGGCCCGTGCCATGCAAGACACCTTCTTTGTTGAGCCGGTTGAGTCGCACCTGGTGTTGCGCACGCACACCTCGCCGGTTCAGGTGCGCTCGCTGCTCGAGCGCGAGCTGCCGGTTTATGTGCTTTGCCCTGGCAGGGTGTTCAGAACCGATGAACTCGATGCCACTCACACTCCCGTCTTTCACCAGGTCGAAGGGTTAGCAATCGACAAGGGTCTGACCATGGCAGATCTTCGCGGAACTCTCGAACACTTCGCGCGAATCATGTTCGGCCCAGAGGCACAGATTCGTCTTCGCCCTTCTTTCTTTCCGTTCACCGAACCTTCTGCCGAGCTAGACGTTTGGCATCCTGGTGCTAAAGGTGGCGCTCGCTGGGTTGAGTGGGGTGGTTGCGGCATGGTGAATCCAAACGTGCTGCTCGCCGCCGGAATTGACCCAGAGGTTTACCAGGGCTTCGCCTTCGGAATGGGAATCGAACGCACGCTTATGTTCAGAAACGATGTCAGAGACATGCACGACATGGTCGAAGCCGACGTTCGCTTCTCTCAGCAGTTCGGGGTGAATCTCTAGTGCGCGTTCCATTATCTTGGCTTGCCGAATATGTTGACCTGCCGGCCGATGCCACAACAGACTCGGTCATGGCTGAGCTTGTAAAGGTTGGTCTAGAAGAAGAGGGCAGTCACGCATTCGAGGTAACCGGCCCGGTTGTGGTCGGTCAGGTTCTCGAGTTCACGCCCGAAGAACAGACAAACGGCAAAACCATTCGCTGGTGCCAGGTTCGCGTTGCACCAGAGGGCAGCAAGGCAGCCGACGGCGGCGAAGACGTTCGCGGAATCGTCTGTGGTGCAAGCAACTTCGAGGTCGGTGACAAAGTTGTAGTTTGCCTTCCGGGTGCAACCCTGCCAGGCAATTTTCACATTGCGGCCAGGTCGACCTATGGCCACATAAGCGACGGCATGCTCGCATCGGCGCGAGAGCTGAATTTCAGCGACGATCACGCAGGCATCATGCGACTCAACGAGATGGGCCTCGACCCAAAGATTGGTTCAGACGCTCTCGAGTTGTTGCACCTCAACGACTCTGCCGCAGAGGTAAACGTAACTCCAGACCGTGGTTACTGCTTCTCTGTGCGAGGCATCGCGCGTGAATACGCGCACGCCACCGGCGCAGACTTTCGTGATCCAAAGGGCAACGCCGTTCTAAATCACGGCGAAGGTTTCGCACTCAGCTTCACAGATCCAACTCCGGTTCGAAATCAACCTGGAATGCAGCGAATGGTTTTGCGTTCTGTATTGGGCATCGATGCAAGTCGACCAACACCTCCATGGATGATTGCTCGCCTGAAACTTTCTGGAATGCGTTCGATTTCACTCGCTGTCGACATCACCAACTACGTGATGCTTGAACTCGGTCAGCCAACGCACGCTTATGATCTCGACAAATTGCAAGGTGGCATCACAGTTCGTCGAGCGAAAGCCGGCGAGACGCTCAAGACTCTCGATGGACAGGTGCGCAAGCTCCACGCAGAAGACCTTTTGATTTGTGATGACTCAGGCCCTATCGGTCTCGCCGGTGTCATGGGTGGCGAGAGCACTGAGGTTGATTCGAATACGAAAAACGTTTTGATTGAGGCCGCAAACTTCGATGCGATTTCGATTGCGAGAACCGCAAGAAGGCACAAGCTAACTTCAGAGGCTTCAAAGCGCTTCGAGCGGGGAGTTGACCCGATGATTGCCGACAATGCAGCGGCACGCGTTGTTCAGTTGCTTGAGGTTCACGCTCTCGGCGAGGGCAACATCCTTGGTGCTGAATACAAAGACCTAAAGCAGACCCAGGCAATCTTCTTGCCGAGTGAATTTGCTAATTCTGTTGTCGGAGTTGAATTTGACGCGGCAGAGCAAACTCGAATTCTTTCTGAAATTGGTTGCGTCGTTGCTGCAGTCGATGGTGGCCTCGAGGTCTTGCCACCTAGTTGGCGACCAGACCTCGGTCATAAAACAGACCTAGTTGAAGAGATTGCCCGTATCGGTGGCTACCACCGAATTCCGTCGAGGCTTCCTGTTGCTCCGCCGGGTCGCGGGCTCACCAAAACTCAGCAGCTTCGACGCCAGGCACTATCAGCTTTGGTTGGTGCCGGGTTTACCGAGGTGCTTACCTACCCGTTCATGTCAGCTGAGCAGAACCAGTGGTTTGCAGGCGAGCAGCCGGCCAAGGCAGTCAAACTTGCCAACGCGATGCAAGAAGAGTCAAGCGAACTTCGTGTCTCGATTCTGCCCGGCCTAATCGAAGCAGCAAAGCGCAACGTTTCAAGAGGTTTGGTTGATCTTGCAATCTTCGAAGAAGGCTCGGTCTTTCTTCCGGCGACAGATGTCAAAGTCGGTTCAGCATTGCCGGTTGGAAATCAACGTCCAGAGCAATCTCAGTTAGAAGTTTTGAACTCCGAGATACCTGCACAGCCAAAACATCTTGCTCTTTTGCTTGCCGGTGCTCGTGTGCCAAGTCAGGTTGGTCAAAAAGAAATTACTGCGACCTATCAAGATGCGCTAAATGCGGTGCTAGCCGTTGCTAAATCTGCTGCCGTTGAGCTCGAGATTCGTCAAGCAGTGCGCAAGGGTTTTCACCCTGGCCGCTGCGCGGAGTTCTTTACTTCAGATTCCGTTTTGATTGCGGTTGCTGGTGAGCTAGACCCGGCGCTTGCAGCTCAGAACGATCTCGGTCGAAGAATCGCCGCTGCCGAAGTTAACCTAAGCCAATTGTTTGCTGCCGCTCCGGCGTCACTGAGCGCAAGCGAAATCAAAGTTATGCCAGCGGCGACGCAAGACGTATCGCTTGTTGTTGACATTGATGTCTCTGCCGCGAGCCTGCAGCAAGCCCTAGTCGAGGGTGCTGGTGAATTGCTTGAGAGTATCGTTCTAACTGACGACTACCGTGGCGACAACATTGAAGCAAATAAAAAGTCGCTCACTTTTGCTCTTCGTTTTCGTGCGACAGACCGCACGCTTACCCAAGCCGAGGCAACAGAGGCTCGCGAGGCGGGCGTAGCCAACGCAGCCGCCAAGTTCTCTGCATCGCTGAGGGCATAGTTTGACTTTTTCGGTAGCGGTTGCAGGGGCCAGCGGAAATGCTGGCTCTGAACTACTGCGGCTAATCGCCAAGCACCCGCAGCTTGAACTCAAGACCGTTACGGCAAGCAGCGCGGTTGGTCAAAAGGTTGGCGCGATTCACCCTCATTTAACTGATTTCGCAGATCGCGTATTCGTCGAAACCAAAGCCGAAATTCTTGCCGGTCACGACATCGTCTTTCTTGCCCTGCCTCACGCAATGTCGGCAGCGTTAGCCGAGAAGCTGCCGCCCGAGACTCTCGTCATCGATTGCGCCGCTGACTTTCGCCTAGAAAATGAGGCTGACTGGCTCAAGTTCTACAGGACTCCATTCGCCGGCACCTGGGCCTACGGTATGCCTGAATTGCTAATCGAGGTTGGCTCGGCGAAGCAGCGCAAAAACCTGGTCGCAACCAAGCGAATCGCCGTGCCTGGCTGCAACGTGACCGCCATTTCGCTTGGCCTGGCACCGGCTCTGAGTGCCGGTCTCGTCGAATCAGAAGACATTGTCAGCGTTCTGACCGTCGGCACCTCTGGTGCGGGGCGAGGCGCTACCGAGAAGCTTTTTGAATTAGAACCAACCGGATCAGCCGAGGCATATCAGGTCGGTGGCATTCACCGTCACACACCTGAGATCGAGCAGAACCTATCGAAATCAGCAGGCAAGAAGGTGCAGGTTTCGTTCACTCCTGTGTTGTCATCTTTCGAACGCGGAATTCTTGCGGTTAACACCGCAAAGCTTTCACCCGGCGCAACGCTTGAAGCAATCAGAGCCGCTTTCGAGAAGGCCTACGACGATGAGTTTTTCATCGAGGTTCTCGCACCGGGTGAGTTTCCGACCACAGTCGATTCGATTGCAAACAATAAGGCTGTCATCGGTTTGGCAATTGATGAGCAGGCAAATCGTCTCGTCACAATCTGCGCTATTGACAATTTGGTTAAAGGAACAGCAGGTGCTGCAGTTCAGTCGATGAACATCGCGCTTTCTCTAGATGAGACTCTCGGGCTTGCCTCTCTTTCGAAGAGTGACCTAAAGAAATGACGGTTACTGCGGCGAAGGGTTTCGTAGCGGCCGGTGTGCGTGCGGGCATAAAGAAGTCTGGCAATCGCGATCTCGCTCTCGTGCAAAATCTTGGGCCCATGAATTCTGCAGCCGCGGTTTTCACATCGAACCGGTGCCAAGCTAATCCGATTATTTGGAGCAGACAGATAATACTCGACGGTCAGGTTTCGGCCATTGTTCTAAACTCTGGCGGAGCAAACTGTTATACGGGGGCGCAGGGGTTTCAGGTAACTCACTCAACCGCAGAAGACGTTGCAGAGAAACTCGGCATTTCATCTGTTGATGTCTTAGTTTGCTCAACCGGTCTCATCGGCGAACAGCTCGACCTAGAAAAGTTGCAGTCCGGCGTTGCTGCCGCCGTCGAAGAACTTTCTGAAGCGAATGGGCAGCTAGCAGCCGAA
>JBFYOO010000040.1:0-3155 GCA_041303785.1 Micrococcales bacterium | reverse complement strand
GATGGCACAAAGCAGCCTTTTTACATCAGCGCCGGATCAGACGGCATGCTTGCTCTCGCTGGGCTTTACGAATGGTGGCGTGACCCAAGCAAGGCAGACACCGATCCGAGCCGTTGGCTGTTGTCGGCGACCACGCTCACAAAAGACTCCGCCGTTGAGCTGGCGCACATTCACGATCGCAATCCGGTTCTGCTCACCCCCGAAACCTTGGATGCCTGGCTCGACCCGAACATCGTGGGTGACCAAGAGTTGTTAGACGCGGTTGCCGCCGAGAGCGATTTGGTGGCCGGCGAGGTTGAGTTCTATGCGGTTGATTCGGCAGTTGGCGCAGTTCGCAACAACTCGAGCGACTTGATTCGCCCGCTCTAGAGCGCTTTTTCTAAACCTTCAACCAACGGTTGAACTTGCCACGCCGTGACGATTTGCTTTGTCGGTGGGTGTGCATACATTCTTAACATTCGAACATTTGTTCGAATGTTTTTCTGTTTGTGCAGAGGTTTAGGAGGGGCTCGAAATGGTTCGAGTAGACGAAATGGTGACCGTATCGGTCAACCCAAAAGGTGAGCCGATCGGCTTTGGCTGGCGAGGTGGCGCCTATTTGGTGCTCAACAAGCCTGTTCGCTGGTTTGCCAGGCGAGAGTGGTGGGTCGAGGCGGCGAGAGTGCAACGTGGCATCGGAGCCGGAGTGCTCGAGGTCGAGATGTGGCGCTTGGTGGCCAGTTGCAACGAAGAGAAGCAGCAGTTCGAACTGGTGCACTCATTGGTCGGCAACAAGAATGTTTGGCGGCTGAACCGCGTCTTTAGCAAGTAACTAGACATGCCTGAATTCACTCACCTGCACGTTGCGTCTGCGTTCTCGTCGCACTACGGAGTGACCAGACCAGAACTACTGGCAGAAGCCGCTGCCGCGCAGAAGATGACAGCGTTGGCGATTACAGATCGTGACGGGTTATACGGAGCGGTGAAGCACATCGGCGCCTGCCTAACTCTCGGCATCTCCCCCATTGTCGGCGTCGAGCTGTCGATTGTCGACGACGAATACCAGCCGCTAGCGAAGGCTGCCATACTTGCGCACGGTCACGACCGCGGGGTTGGCTGGTCTGCGCTCTGCGCAATTGTTTCTGCAGCGCACGGATACAACATCGGCGAAGCGCTCAGCGAAAACTCCAAGAAACTGCAGCGCGCCAGAAAAAGCGAGAGCATCGCAATCAGACGCGGTGAGCTCGCAAAACTCATCGGCGAGAGCCTAGGAGCCTGCACGGTTTTGCTCGGCAACGACAGCGATGTTGGCAGATCGGTTTTGGGTGGTTCGCGCGAAGAAGCCATCGAGATTCTCGAACCGTGGCGAGAGCTGTTCTCAATTCCAAACTCACTCGCCATCGAGGTTTGCAGTTTGCTAACCGAGCCGGGCACCGAGTTTTCAGTGCTACAGGCAAATCGCATGTTGCAACTTGCCGATGCCAGCAAACTGCCGGCGGTGCTGACCAACTCGGTTCGCTACCTAACCCCAGACGATGCACTGACAGCAGATGTGCTCGACGCTGCACGGTTTCTAGAACCGCTCGGATTCTTTCAGGTGCAACCGAACGCCCAGGCCTGGCTGAAACCAACAACCTTGATGCGCGCGATTGCCGAAGAGATCTGCGAAGACCAAGATCGTGCCGCAAAGCTTTTGCAAGACACAGAGAAGTTGGCCAATCGCTGCCGACTCGACCCGGTTAGCGACTGCGGCTGGATGAAACCGAAGACGCCCGAGAAATCGGCACTGGGAATCGATGGAAACCCCTTCGAGGTGCTCTGGCAAAAGTCTGAAGCCGGCATGCACTGGCGCTATCCGGGAGCCAGCGAGGCCATGCTCGCCAAGGTGAAGCATAGGCTCGGCCAAGAACTGATCACCATAAACAAGCTCGAGTTCTCAACCTACTTTTTGACCGTAGCCGATGTGGCCCAGATGATTCGCGACATGAACATTCGAATCGCGGCCCGCGGCTCTGGAGCAGGTTCGCTCGTGAATTACCTGCTCGGCATCAGCGGGGTTGACCCGATTGAGCACGAACTGCTTTTTGAGCGCTTTCTGAGCACCGAACGCTCGAGCCTGCCCGATATCGACATCGACGTCGAGTCGGCTAGACGCCACGACATCTACCGAAGCATTTTTAAGCGTTACGGCAGCAACCGCGTAACGCTGCTATCGATGCAAAGCACCTACCGCGGTCGCGGTGCTGTGAGAGACAGCGGGCTCGCACTCGGAATAGAAGACGATGAAATTGATCAGATTGCCAAGAGCGTATGGCGACTGAGCGCCGGCAGTTTTCGCAACGCTGTCGGAAGCAAGCCAGAACTCGGAGCGATTGCCGCCGCCCTCGAGAGCGATCGCAAGATGAACCTTTTGGTCGACATAACCGAACGCCTGAATCGATTGCCTCGTCATATCTCGATGCATCCGTGCGGTGTTATTCTCGGCGACTCTAATCTGCTGCGCATGACACCGGTTGAGCAGAGCGGCATGGGCTTGCCGATGAGTCAGTTCGACAAAGACGACATGGACCCGATGGGAATGCTGAAGCTCGACGTTCTCGGCGTGCGAATGCAGAGCGCGATGGCCTATGCCGTGCGTGAAATTTCTAGGGTCAGCGGCAAGAAACTCGAACTCGATGACATCGATCGCGCCGACGACGAGACCTTCAAAACCATTCGAACAACAAACACCCTTGGCATCTTTCAAATCGAAAGCCCGGGGCAACGCGAACTCACCGGCAAACATCAACCGACCGAATTCAACGACCTAACAATTCAGATATCGCTGTTTCGACCAGGGCCGATGAAGGGCAACATGATTGCCCCCTACCTCGATGGCCGGCACGGATTCGCCAACCCAGACTTCATTCACAAAGACCTCGAGCCGATTCTGCGCGAGAGCTTTGGCGTCGTAATTTTTCACGAACACGTGCTGCGCATTTTGAACGTGATGACCGGATGCACCCTGGCCAAGGCCGACGAACTGCGCAGGTCGTTAGAAGACCCGCGGGCGAATTCGACCATCGAAACCTTCTTTCGCACCAAGGCAAAAGAGCGCGGCTACTCGCACGCTGTCATTGAGCGAGTCTGGGGAATTCTCGAGGGCTTCAGCAGCTTTGGCTTCTGCAAGGCTCACG
>JBFYOO010000039.1:0-2695 GCA_041303785.1 Micrococcales bacterium | reverse complement strand
GGCGCTTTGCAGTGGTTCGCGGTGAAGCAGCGGTGCTGCCAAAGGGCTCGGCCGCTATCCGTGTGCTGCACATCAGCGACATTCACATGGCACCGTGGCAGAAGCGCAAGCAGCGGTTCATCGCTGGCCTAATTGCAGAGAAGCCAGATTTGATTGTGAACACCGGCGACAACCTCGGTCACAAAAACGTTGTCGACGAAACCCTCGCAGCGCTCACACCGATCATGAATACACCTGGCGTATTTGTGAACGGTTCGAACGACTATTTCGCGCCGCGATTCAAGAGCCCGATTGCCTATGTGTTTCGCCCGTCGACTCCGCACCAAGAACAACCTCTAGAAACCGCGAAGTTGACTGGAGCGTTTGAGTCACAGGCATGGCGCAATCTGAACAACACTTCGACGTTGCTCGAAGTCAATGGCGTGAAGTTGGCCCTGCTTGGCGTTGACGATGCGCACCTTGATCTTGACGACCTAGATTCGCTTGACCAAAGCACGCAGTTGCGCGCGAAAGCCGATGCCACAATCGGAGTGACTCATGCCCCCTATCGTCGAGTTATCGAGGCGATGGCCGAAAACGAGGTTGACATTCTTTTTGCCGGCCACACTCATGGCGGTCAGGTGCGGTTTCCATTTATCGGAGCAATCACAACAAACAGCGATCTTCCGAATGAGCACGCGAAAGGTATGAGCGCTTGGTCATTCGGTGCTCGAGTGATGTTGCTAAACGTTTGTGCAGGTCTCGGCAATTCGATTTACGCGCCGATTCGTTGGTTCAATCGCCCAGAGGTTCGCGTGATTACCCTGGTGGCAAAGAGCTAGTTCTTAGCAGCCCAAACTTTTGCACCGAGCGCGATGTATTGCGAGTTCTTGTTGTCGCAACGCGCGGTGAAGTCGATTACGTAACACTTGATGTCACCAACCGTAATCGACTCACCATTTTGCAGGGTCTGAGCCACTGATGGGTCTGAGTAGTAACCGCCGCTGCACATAAAGCCAGCTGCCGCCCCATTCTCGAGGGTCGAGTTGGTCGGGTCTTCATAGAGCTTCAACTGATAGCCGTAGCTGCCCTGGCAATTGTCGGGAGTTGGCAGCGGCTCATACTCGGCAGCGGCTTCGTTCTGCTCGCAGAGCGCCCACTTTTCATCGGCGTTTATGGTGCACCAAACCGGACCGTCGCCCGCTCTAAACAAGAATTCGCTGAAGCCAACGTCATAGAAGCTCGGGTCAATTGAGCGAACATCTGTGCCCGGCAGTGGCGGAATCAGGCTCGGGCTGGGTGTCGTGATGGCGTTTGATTCTTCTGGCAAAGGGTCAGAAGCTGAGGTGCCGCAGGCACTGAGAACGAAAGCTAGAACTAAGGCACCGATCAGGGCTGAGGCTTTGCGCATAAGAACAGACTAGAACTCTTTTGCTACTAGCTCGGCAATTTCGTAGGTGTTTAGTGCTGCGCCCTTGCGAAGGTTATCGCCAACGACAAACAGCTCGATGCTCTTGTCGAAGTCAAGTGACTGGCGAATGCGACCAACAAAAGTCGGGTCTTGGCCGGCGACATGACTCGGGGTTGGGTAGACACCATTGGCCGGGTCATCGAGCACAACAATGGTCGGCTGCTGTTCTAGCAACTTGCGCACCTCGTCTGCGGTTAGTGATTCGGCAAATGTTGCGTGCACGGTTAGCGAGTGTGAAACCTGAACCGGAACGCGAACGCAACTTGCCGCGACCTTCAGATCTTTGATGCCGAGAATCTTGCGCGACTCGTTGCGAACCTTCAACTCTTCGCTCGAGTGGCCGCCATCCTTGAGTGAACCGGCAAACGGAATCACGTTGAGTGCAATCGGGTGCGCCCAAGGAGAGTTGCTCAAATCGTTGTCGGCAGCGGCGAGAGCGGCACGAACGTCATCGCTTTCGGTGCCCAGTATTGTCTTGCCACCAACCACGGCTAGCTCGGCTGCGAGTTCATCAATGCCGGCAGCACCGGCTCCAGACACAGCCTGGTAACTCGAGACAACGAGCTCTTTGAGAGTCCACTTGTCGTGAAGCGCGCCCAATGCGGCCATCATGGTCAAAGTTGTGCAGTTCGGGTTTGAGATTATGCCTAGCGGACGATTCTTCGCCTGCTCTGGGTTTACCTCTGGAACAACAAGTGGCACCTGGTCGTTCATTCTGAACGCACCAGAGTTGTCAATTGCAACAGCGCCACGCTCTGCAGCGATTGGTGCCCAAACTTCTGAAACTTCGTCTGGCACGTCGAACATTGCAATGTCGATGCCGTCGAATGCCTCGGGAGCGAGCGCAACAACTGTTAGGTCTTCGCCGTGCACTTTGATTTTCTTGCCGGCACTGCGAGGGCTGGCAATCAGGCGAATCTCGCCCCAGATGTTCTCGCGCTTGTTGATGATGTCAATCATCACGGTGCCAACGGCTCCGGTTGCGCCAACTAGCGCGAGGTTTGGCTTGCGGCTCAAAGTGGTCTCCTAGCGTCCGGTTCCGGCGTAAACAGTGGCTTCTTGGTCGCTGTCGAGGCCAAAGGCGGTGTGAACGGCACGAGCGGCATCGTCTAGCTGCTTCGAGCTAGTGACAACCGAAATGCGAATCTCAGAGGTCGAAATCATCTCGATGTTGATTCCGGCCTTTGCGAGTGCAGCAAAGAGAGTCGACGAGACACCCGAGTGGGTGCGCATGCCCGCACCAAC
>JBFYOO010000038.1:0-4252 GCA_041303785.1 Micrococcales bacterium | reverse complement strand
TTGCCGTTGCCGGTTGGCATCGACTCTCTAGAAATGCTCGAGCTAATTGACCCGGCGAAAGATGCCGATGGTTTGCACCCAATCAACCTCGGTCGTTTGGTGCTCGGAGTTTCTGGCGAACTGACTTCGCCGCTGCCATGCACACCTGCCGGCATCGTTGAGTTGCTACGTCGCTACGACGTGCCAACCAAGGGCGCTGAGGTTGCGGTTATCGGGCGCGGCATTACAGTCGGCCGCCCACTCGGTTTGCTCATGTCGCGCAAGGGCATCGACTCGACCGTCACAACCCTGCACTCGGCCTCTAAAGACATTGCTGCTTCGGTTCGCCGCGCAGACATCGTGGTTGCCGCCCTAGGCGTTGCCCACTTCGTACAGCCCGACTGGATCAAGCCCGGCGCTGCCGTGCTCGACGTTGGCGTGACCCGCGTTGATGGCGGTTCAACCCTTGCCGGTGACATTCACCCGGATGTCGCGGCTGTCGCCGGCTGGCTCTCGCCAAACCCAGGTGGGGTAGGACCAATGACCCGCGCGATGCTGGTCAAAAACGTGGTTGAGGCTGCGGGTCGTTAGGAAGCTCGTCGCTAAAAGCGCGAGCGAATAGCCCAGAGGTCGGGAAAGACCGACCTGAACAGGGTTGAGCTCAGGTAGCCGACGCCCGAAGAGCCGCCAGAGCCCATCTTGTGCCCAATGGTCCGCTCGACCATCTTCACGTGTCGATAGCGCCACTCCTGCAGGCCTTCATCTAGGTCAACAAGTCGCTCACAGATGGCCGCGGCATCTGGGTCGTTGCGGTGAACATCGAGCAACATGTCTTGCACGCCCTCGTGGGCTTCATAACCTACCGACACATCTCGGTTCAAAACCTCGGTTGGCGCAGCGTGACCGCGAGAGGCCAGGTAGCGCAGGGTGCTATCCCAGAGAGAAGGGCGAGTCATTGCCGCCTCAACCCTTGCGCGAGCCGGCGAACCCTCGATCAGGTGCTCGGCCATGCCCATGCCGGTGTGTTTCTCGGCACCCGCGCCTGCCTGATCGCGTCGACCGAGCACTGCCTCTAGCTCGCGAAACTGCGCCGACTGAAAACCGCTGGCCGACTGCAGGCGACCGCGAAAAGTGTTGAACTGCAGCGGAGTCATCGTCTCAAGAATGTCGAGCTGTCCAACGCAAGTTTTCATGATGGTTCGCACACGACCCAAAATCGCAAGTGAGCGGTGAGTTTCGCCTTGCTCGAGCGTGCGTTGCAACTCGGCGACCTCGTGAAGAATCTGCTTGAACCACAACTCGTAGGTCTGGTGAATCACGATGAACAGCATCTCGTCGTGTTCGCCGTCGCTCTCGGGCTGCTGCAACTCGAGAAGCTCATCAACTTTCAGATAGCTGATGTAAGTGATGGCCTTTTCGTTCGACTTGTCGGTCATTAGGTCACGCGGCTTCCGTTGTCTTCGATTCGCAAATAGTCACGCCTTGTTACCGAATCACGGATGCGGGCCATGCCATCCCAGACTTCTGTGAACGACGTTGGTAGTGGCGCGATGGCCAGACGAATCGAGTTTGGCGTGCGATAGTCGGGCACCACGTTGGCATATTTGCGCAGGGCGGCGGCGATGCGTTTTGCCTCGGGGTGGCCGATGGTGATGTGGCCGCCGCGGTTCGAAGATTCGCGCGGGGTTAGCAGGGTGAAGCCGAGCGGGGCGAGCCAGGCATCGAATAGCGCGATCATCATGTCGGTGCCGATTGCAGCTTTGGCCGCGATGTTCGCGATGCCTGCCTCTTCGATCATCGAATAAGAAGTCTTCACGCAGCGAAGCCCCATGATGCTCGGGCTGGCAATTTGAAAGCCGCGAATCTGCTGGTTTGGCTCGAAGAACGGGCCCATCGAGAACTGGTCGTCTTGGGCGAACCATCCCTGAATTGGCACGCGCAGCTCGCCCTGAAGGCGCTTCGAAACATAGAGCCAGGCTGGTGAGCCAGGGCCAGAGTTGCCGTATTTATAGGTGCAACCGACGGCGAGGTCTACGCCCCACTCGTCAAACTGAATGTCGATGGCTCCGGCTGCGTGCGAGGCATCCCAGACGACGAGACCGCCATGGCTGCGAACTAAGTCGGTGATTGCCTTCACTTGCGGGCGCGAACCCGAGCGGTAGTGAATTACCTGAAGCGTGACCAGGGCAACGTCGTCGTTCATGAAGCGCTCGAGAATTTCTGGCGTAATCATTTCGCAGTCTGAATCAACGTCAACTGCGCCAGGGCCACCCGTGCCGTCGTTGTTCAACGTGATTAGGTTCAAGCCAAATTGCTCGGCGATGCCGGCAAGAATAAATCGGTCAGTCGGAAAATTCGCCGCATCAATAATCACGGTCTTGCGACCGGGTCGCGCCTTGATTGCAGCAACGCAAAGTTGATAGAAGTTCACCGATGTCGTGTCGCACACGAGCACCTGACCTGCGGCGGCACCAAGAGTTGCTCGACCCAACAGGTCTCCGGTTGGTTGAGCTTCGTCGATCCAGTGCGACCAACCATCAACAAGTTCGTGACCCCATTCGCGCACCATTAGTTCGTTAACCGCGGTGACAGTTGCGCGCGGCAAACGCCCGAGCGAATTGCCATCGAGATAGCAGAGGTTTGGGTTGGTGATAACGAACTGCGATTTGTATTTCGCAAGAACATCGTCTGCTTCGAGAAGTTCTGCGGTTGCGCGGTCGGTTGGGTCGCCATAATGGGCGAGCGACTTCGTTGAGCTCATAAGCCCAAATTACTATGCCAATTAACCCTTAGGCGAGCTTCTGCTGTTTTGCCAGCTGCTTGTAAAGCGGGGTCGACTTCAGCAACTCTTGGTGCGAGCCGATGCCGACCACCTCACCGTCTTTTAAGACCACAATCACATCGCTATCAACCACAGTTGCGAGTCGGTGCGCGATGACAAACATTGTGCGGTTCTTGGCCACGGCGTCGATGGCGTCTTTGAGGCGCTGCTCATTGATGCCGTCTAGCGACGAGGTCGACTCATCCAAGAGAAGAATCGGGGGAGCAGCCAGCAACGTGCGGGCGATCGCCAAGCGCTGACGCTCGCCACCACTGAGCATGATGCCCTTCTCGCCAACCTCGGCATCGAAGCCGCGGGCGTCTCGATCAAGCACCTCGATTAGGTTCACCTCTTCGAGCACGGCTCGAAGCTCGGCGTCGGAGGCGTTGGCGCGGCCAATCAGCAGGTTCTCGCGAATCGAGCCGGCCAGCACAGGGGCATCCTGCTCGACATAGCCGATCTGCGCACGAAGGGCCTCGCGCGAAATAGCACTGACCTTTTGGCCGTCTAGCAGAATCTCGCCAGAGGTTGGCTCATAGAAGCGCTCAATCAGCGAGAAGATTGTCGACTTGCCTGCACCCGAAGGTCCAACCAGGGCAACGCGGGTGCCGCGCTCAATCTTGAACGAGACGTTCTTCAAGACATCACGTTCTTCGCCAGCCGGTTGGTCATCGGTCGCCGGCGTCGGGGCGTATCCAAATGAAACGTTCTTAAACTCGATTGCGGTCTTGTTGCGAGCCTTGCGAGCCACAAGGGCTTGGCCATCGGCTTCTTCAACTGGCAAGACCAAAATTTCTTGGATACGTGCCAACGCACCGAGTGCCGACTGCACCGATGAAATTGCCTCGAATGCGGTTCCGACCGGACGCATCAGCAAGAACATCAACAAAATAAAACTGACGAGTGAGGCAACCGTAGTCTCCCCAGCCGCCACGCGATAGCCACCCACACCGAGAACAACGATAAACGCGGTGTTGATGGCAAGGGCACCGATTGGCGCAATCGCCGAAGTAATTTTCGCAATCTTCACGCCTTGATTAAAGGCCTCGTCTGCTGCATTGCTGACCTGCTTGGTTTCGCGAGCTTCTGCGCTGGCGGCACGAATGGTTCGAACGGCACTTAGCGCACGTTCGACGGCTGCCGACATGTCTCCCACGCGCTCTTGCGCTTTGGTTGTCGCTTCGCGAATTCGCTTTGAAATGACCGATACCGACGCAACCGCTATCGAAAGCATTAAAACGGTCAAGCCCAAAAGCAATGGATCAATAAATGCCATGGCAATCAATGCGCCGACAAAAATCAAGATTCCACCGGTTAGATCTACTAGACCCTGAGTTAGAACCGCACGCAGAAGAGTTGTGTCTGAGCTGGTACGCGAGACCAGGTCGCCGGTGCGGCGGCGGTCGTATTCGACAATTGGCAAGCGCAGCAGTCGGTCGGTGAGCGAAATGC
>JBFYOO010000037.1:0-4538 GCA_041303785.1 Micrococcales bacterium | reverse complement strand
AGAGCGCTTTACATCTATCTTGTCGACCAGCGTAAAGTGTCTGAGATCTCCGCGATACTCAGTGAGAGTTTTGGCGAGAGCGCTGCTATTGTCACCCCTGCAGAATTGGTCGCCCTGAAGTATTGGGGCAGTTCGATTCTCGAAGACCATGATGTGCTGCCTGATTTAGTGATTCTTGCGCTTGGCGACATTGCGATTTTTCACAGAGAATTCGCGAAACCAACATCGTTAAGGATGATTGGCCAGCACGGCTCGATCACCGAGAGGGAAACAAAGGTTCCAGCGTTGAGGTTGGGAGCCTACTCGTCTTCGCTCTTGGTTCCCTGAACTATTTCGTCGAAACTCGGAATACTCGGTCGCCCCGACCTTCTCACCGGAGCAGGGTTCGGAGCTATTTCATTAGCTTCGTCAACCTGAGACTCGTCGACAATCGCATCTTCAGTCACTATCGCAATTGATTGGGTTGTTGTGGTTGGTTCAACTTCTTCTGCATCGCGGGCAGATCTCTCGGCGCGCTTCTTTTTTAGCGCTTCGAGCAAATCTGTAGGAGGCTCGAATGGTTCATCCTTTGTTTCGACAAATTCACTTGCTCGCCCGATTGGAACAACAGTCTCGACCAATTGTGTGTCTGCGAGTGTCTGCGTGATTCCTGTTGGTTCGCTTTTCGGTTCGACTTCTGGTGCGGCCTTGAGTGGGGAGTAGTTGTTTTCAATCAATGTATTCTGTGTCGAAAGCCGAACAGCCGACTCGTTCTCGGGTGCGAGAACCATTCGCTTCACTTCGAATGACCAGGTTGCTTTCTGCGGTTGGCCTTGAATCGAGTAGTTGACCGAAACGAGCCAAACCTGCTGTTCATCCCTGCGCGCGCTCCAGAAATGTTCATGCACACCACTGGCTTCGAGGCGGCCAGAAATAATGTCGCCAAACTCGATTTGGCTGATCTCGGTGTGCCTGTCGCCCGCGATTGAAATCCTTACGCCTCGAGCACTGGTGATCACGTGCGAAAGTTCGTCTAGCACCGGAGCGGCAAACTTTTCGATGTAGCTTCTTGCATCACCAGAACGCGCAACTAGCTCGTCTACGGTTGAACCAGAACGAATCTCTGTCTGAATCTCTCGAGGTGAAAGCATTACCGTGTTGTTCAGGGCTTTGTCGCTATTTCTGATGGTCGCCTTGAGGCTCTCATCTATGAAAACTTTGTATTTTTCGCCTGTGGTTGACTCGAGAAGTAGGTAATCTCCATCATTGCCGCTAAGCCGCAGTTCGGTCATGAAAGCTCTCCTCCTGCAAAGAGTTTGCCACTTAGGTGGACCTTTGACTGTTATTTCGCAGTGCGAGTGGCGACTAACTGAAAATTTGGTGTGTCTCGGCGTGGAATGTTTGCATTTTTGATGTTTTCGGGGCAAACTGTGCACGCTCACTACAAGAAGGGTTGAGAATGGCCGCCGATTACGATGCACCGAAGAAGACCGACGATGACGCCGAGTCTCTTGATGCTCTGAAGGAGCGTTCTGCACCTGCGTCTACAACCTCACTCGACCTAGAAGAGGTCAGCATTGATGAGGATCACGAGCGTGAGAATCTAATCGATGAAGCTCTTAACGTCATGGTCGTGCCTCCGCAGACCGATGAGTTCACCTGCTCGGAATGCTTCATTGTTAAGCACAAGTCGATGCTTGCCAAGAAAAAGGGTAAGTACGGCGAAGTTTGCCAGGAGTGCGTGTAGCGCTTACTAGCTAGTTAGAGCCTGACGTAGTTGCTCAGGTTTTCTAGTTGAAACCAAGATGTACGGAGTTGGATCAGCCGCATCCGTGTTCTCGATCTTCACAAGTCCGTTCAGAGCCTTCAGCGCTACATAGGCTCGGGCGTCGAGTTTGGGGCCTTTTTCGGCGAATTGGTCTGATTTCTCAATGACGGTTACTTTGCCCAAGACATCTCTGGGTATTCGGGCCTTACCGACAATTAGCTCCTGGTCGGTGAGCACGATTCGCTTCGAAAGCGAGAACCTAATCCATACCGAAAACACTGTTGCAAAAATGCCCAGTATCAGCCCAAAATCGGCGTTCAGAGGCGCGAAAACCAACCAAAACGATGGAAAGACCATTAGGTGAGGAATGAAAGTTGCGGCTCTAGGAAGCTGCCATTCGCTGAACACTGGCTTGTCGGGTTGGGTCTCTTTCATGAACTTAGACTACGCTCAAAGTCTGATGAACGACTTGCCAATCCTGATTTCTAGCGCCAACGGAGTGCCTGTCTACGCTCACGCAGGCGATGCCGGATGTGACCTGCGAAGCTCACACGCCGCGGTAATTGAACCTGGCGAGCGACTAACGGTAGCTACAGGCATTTCTATTGCCATTCCAGCCGGATATGTCGGGTTGGTGCATTCTCGAAGCGGACTCGCGGCAAACCACGGAGTCGTGGTGCTGAACAGCCCAGGCACTGTTGATGCTGGCTATCGTGGTGAAATTCGCGTCACGCTACTGAACACCGACAAAAGCAAAGCATTTGAGGTGCAGCCAGGCGATCGAATTGCCCAACTGCTTTTTCAGAAAGTGGACATGGCTCGTTTCATCGAAGTAGAGACTTTGCCCGCAACCGAGCGCGGCGAAAAGGGTTTTGGATCAACGGGTACCAAATGAGCAGAGAAACACCTAACCAAATCGGCCCATTCGACAGCGAGTCAATTGAACAGGTAAGACCCTATGTAGATTTCGGGGCCTTGCGAATTGAACCGATCGCAGATCTAGGCATGAGTGTCGAGGTCGAAGACAACACCAATCGAGTTATCGCTGTCACTTTGGAATATGCCAACTCGAAACTTCAGCTGATGGCGTTTGCAGCGCCTCGCACAGAAGGGTTGTGGTCTGAGATAAGACTTGCCGTTGCCCAAAACGTTGCTGCTCAGGGCGGTGAGGTCGAAGAAGGTTACGGCTCGCTCGGTGCTGAGTTGAAGGCGAAACTTCCGCTGGTAGATGACACCGGCAGGGCGGCAGGTTTTCGCCTAGCCCGGTTCGTCGGTTTTGATGGGCCACGCTGGTGTCTCAGGGGAACCGTAAGCGGCGCGGCTCTCAACGATCCGAAAGCAGCCGCCGAGATCGACGATGTTTTTAGGAGCGTAGTTGTTCACAGAGGTGACGCTCCGCTTCCACCGGGAGAGGCGCTGTCATTGTCTGTTCCCGCAGGTTCGGTTCTTCCGCCAGGAATGAAAACTCAGTCGTGAGCGATTCAAAACCAGACGAGGCAACAGCTGCTGCCAAAGCTCTCGGCATAAGAAAAGTAGATGGCCGGCATGAGTTCGACAGCAAGTCCTTGTTGGTCTCAATGGGTGGTCTGCAGGGAATCCTCGAGGCTATTGTTCCTGGCTTCGTATTCGTTATCCTTTTTGCGCTTACCACTCAGGTTTACCTGTCAATTGGGGTTTCGGCCGCGGTGTCTGTGACCTTTATCTTGATTCGAATCATCACGAGAAAGCCACTTGCACAAGCGATTGGCGGTCTCATCGGCATTGGTATTGCCTCATTTTTAGCCTTTCGTGATGGAGGAAGTGGTCGTGACTATTTCTTGACCGGATTCATCACCAATCTTTCCTATCTAGTGCCTTTAGCAATCTCGGTACTGATCCGCTGGCCGCTTATCGGCGTAATCGCAGGGTTTCTGCTGGGCGAAAAGACCGCCTGGCGCAAAAACAAATACGAGATGCGCCTGTTTAATCTGGCGACTTTGCTCTGGGTTGGTATTTTCTCGTCGAGGTTGCTCGTGCAATGGCCGTTATACCTTGCTGACAATCTCACTGCCCTGGCTACAGCCCGCTTAATCATGGGGCTGCCGCTTTATACCGCGGGTCTCTGGGTCACCTGGTTAATGCTCAGAGGGGTCATTCAGAGACGTCCTTGATGGTAATTTTGTAAGGGCAATTTGCTATTGATTGAGGATTAGATGTCAAAGATAAACAGTTTCGGTTCGTCAGCAGAACTAAAGGTTCGCGATAAGACCTACCGAATTTTCAGACTCGATTCAGTCGAAGCTAGTCGACTTCCATACAGTCTAAAGATTTTGCTTGAGAACCTACTGCGCACCGAAGATGGCGCAAACATCACAGCCGACCACATCAAGGCCTTGGTCAACTGGGATCCGCAAGCCGAACCCGACACCGAAATTCAATTCACCCCTGCGAGAGTCATCATGCAGGATTTCACTGGTGTTCCTTGTGTTGTTGACCTAGCCACAATGCGTGAAGCCGTGGCAGAGCTTGGCGGCGACCCGAAGAAGATCAATCCGCTCGCGCCAGCTGAAATGGTTATCGATCACTCTGTTGTTATCGATGTTGCAGGGTCGGCAGATGCCTTCGAGCGAAACGTTGAATTTGAATATGCTCGCAACGCAGAGCGTTACCAGTTCTTGCGCTGGGGTCAAACAGCTTTTGATGACTTCAAGGTGGTTCCGCCGGGCACCGGCATCGTGCACCAGGTGAACATCGAATATCTAGCCCGAACTGTCATGACGCGCAATGTCGGCGGCGAACTTCAGGCCTATCC
>JBFYOO010000036.1:0-4572 GCA_041303785.1 Micrococcales bacterium | reverse complement strand
TGCTCGAAGCCTTCGCGTCGGCATCACTTGTTGAGGTGGTTCTCGAGACCGGGCGAACCCATCAAATACGTGTGCACTTCAGTGCTTTCAAGCACCCGCTGCTTGGCGACACGATGTACGGCGCTGATCCAACACTCGCAAGCCGCATGCAAATCGAGCGTCAATGGCTGCACGCCATGCGGCTTAGTTTTGATCACCCCATGACGGGGGAGCCGGTTAGTTTCGAGAGTCACTACAGCGACGACTTGGCTCAGACGCTTGAGCGCTTGAAAGGCAACTAGGGTTTAGTCTTGCTACTTGCCGAATGCGCGACTATCAAGGAAAGAGGGTGTTGATGAGTAAATCATTTGTTCACCTTCACGTTCACACCGACTACTCGATGCTCGACGGCGCTGCCAAAATAAAGCAGCTCATAAAAGAGGTTGCGGCGCAAGAAATGCCGGCCGTGGCTATGACCGACCACGGAAACATGCATGGTGCTTACGAATTCTTCACCGCCGCAAACGACGCAGGCATTAAGCCGATCATCGGCCTAGAGGCATACCTCACACCCGGCACTCACCGAACCGAGAAGACCGGCGTTAGGTGGGGTGACGGCGGCGAAGACGATATCTCGGGCAATGGTGCTTACACGCACATGACTCTGCTGAGCGAGACTACCTCGGGCATGCACAACCTCTTCAAAATGTCGTCGCTCTCTTGGCTCGAGGGAATTTACTACAAGCCGAGAATTGACCGAGAGCTTCTCAACACCTATGCCAAAGGTTTAATTGGCACCTCTGGATGTGCTTCGGGTGAGATTCAGACCCGTCTGAGATTAGGGCACTACGACGAGGCCAAACGCATTGCTGGCGAGATGCAGGAAATATTCGGCAAGGGTAACTATTTCATCGAGCTCATGAGTCATGGAATTCACATCGAAAAACGCTCGATGTCTGACTTGGTGAAGCTTGCCAACGAGCTCTCTATCCCGCTTTTGGCGACAAACGATTTGCACTACACCCACGCCACCGATGCCGAGGCTCAAGAGGCCTTGCTCTGTTTGCAAACCGGCACGAATCTCAATGATGCCAAGCGTTTCAAGCTCGATTCACAAGAGTTCTATGTAAAGTCGGCCGCCGAGATGCGAAGGCTATTTACAGATTTTCCTGAGGCTTGCGACAACACGCTCCTGATTGCCGAGCGCTCAAAAGTTTCATTCGAAAAACGTGAACTGATGCCGAAATTCCCGGTTCCGAAAGGTGAAACCGAAGCTAGCTGGTTTGCCAAGGAGGTTCAGCTCGGTCTGACTAAGCGATTCGGTGGAGCGGTTCCGCAGACGCATCTCGATCAAGCCGACTTCGAGATAGAAGTTATTGTGCGCATGGGGTTCCCAGGCTATTTCTTGGTGGTCGCCGACTTTATCGCTTGGGCGCGCAACAACGGCGTGCGAGTTGGCCCGGGTCGTGGTTCGGCAGCCGGCTCAATCGTGGCCTGGGCGATGGGAATCACCGATCTAGATCCGATTGAACACGGTCTAATCTTTGAGCGCTTCTTGAACCCAGAGCGCGTTTCGATGCCAGATATCGATATCGACTTCGACGACCGCGGTCGCGGTGAAGTCATCAAGTATGTGACGGCAAAGTATGGCTCAGACCGAGTGGCGCAAATCGTGACTTTCAACACGATTAAGGCCAAGCAAGCGCTCAAGGATGCCGCCAGGGTATTGGCGATGCCTTACTCGGTAGGCGAGAAGCTCACCAAAGCGCTTCCGAAAATGGTGCTCGGCCGCGACGTCACGCTCACCGAAGTCGTTGAGAGCAGCATCGATGGCAAGAAGAACGAACGCTATAAAGAGGCAGCCGAGTTCAGAGAGCTGATTGAAAGCGACGAGAGCTCGGCAAAGGTCTTCGACCTCGCCCGAGGCCTTGAGGGGCTGAAGCGAGGCTGGTCGGTTCACGCGGCCGGCGTAATCATGTCTGCCGAACCGCTTGTCGAAATCATGCCGATGATGAAACGCGAGGATGACGGCGCAATAATCACACAGTTTGACCAGCCAACCAGCGAGGCTCTCGGCTTGCTGAAGATGGACTTCTTGGGTCTGCGAAATCTGACAGTGCTCGACGACACCTTGGCAAACATCAAGAGCAACCGTGGTGAAACCGTGGTGCTCGAAGAGCTAGATCTCAATGCCGACCAAGCGACATACGATCTGCTATCGAGGGGTGACACGCAAGGTGTGTTCCAGCTCGATGGTGGGCCGATGCGCAGTCTTCTGAGGCTCATGAAACCTTCAAAGTTTGAGCACATTTCTGCGGCTATCGCGCTCTATCGACCCGGCCCAATGGGTATGGAGTCGCACACCAAATATGCGTTGAGAAAGAATGACCTGCAGGCATCCGAGGCAATTCACGCCGAGCTTGAAGGTCCGCTTTCTGAAATTCTCGATCCAACCTACGGACTCATCGTTTATCAGGAACAGGTTATGTCAGCTGCTCAAAAGGCGGCCGGTTTCTCTCTCGGAAAAGCAGACAATCTTCGTCGCGCGATGGGAAAAAAGAAAAAAGAAGAACTCGACAAGATGTATGCCGAGTTTGAAAGCGGCATGAAGACTAATGGATATTCCGATGCCGCGGTTAAAGCCCTCTGGGACACACTGTTGCCATTTGCCGACTACGCGTTCAACCGTGCTCACAGCGCTGCCTACGGTGTTATCTCTTATTGGACGGCCTATCTCAAAGCAAACTACACTGCCGAATTCATGGCAGCTCTGCTTACCAGTGTGGGCGGCTCGAAAGACAAGTTGAGCATTTATCTTTCAGAATGCAGAAAACTCGGCATAAAGGTTTTGCCACCCGATGTGAATGAATCGGTTGGACACTTTGCGGCAATCGGCGAAGACATTCGTTTCGGACTAGGCGCAATTAGAAACGTCGGTCATAACGTGGTTGACGCAATCGTGTCGCACCGAGAGAACAAGTACAAGAGCTTCAACGACTTTCTAAAGAAGGTTCCGCTTGTCGTCTGTAACAAAAAAACAATTGACTCTCTGATAAAGGCTGGTGGCTTCGATTCGCTGATGCATACCAGGCGCTCGCTCTCTGAGATTCATGAGCAGGCCGTTGATGCGCAGGTGTCGACCAAACGCAAAGAAGCGCAGGGGCAGGTTGACCTGTTTGCCGGCATGTTCGACGACGAAGACGGCCTAGATGTGAAGGTGCCAGATCGCCCAGAGTGGCAAAAGCGCGAGAAGCTGTCCTATGAACGCGAGATGCTCGGACTCTATGTGAGTGACCATCCACTCGCTGGGCGCGAAGCGCAAATCGCGCGTTTTAGCGAAATCTCGCTTGCCGATCTTCAAGAAAACGAGAGACTGCAGGATGGGCAGGTGTTGACAATCGCCGGTCTAGTTACAGCTGTTGACCACAAGGTTGCTCGCAACACAGGCAACCCGTATGCGATTGTAAGCGTTGAAGATTTGGATAGCGAAGTTACCGTGATGTTGATGGGTAAGACATATACCGAGTACGGCCGCAGCTTGAATAGTGATCAGATTGTCATGATTCGAGGTCGCGTGAGTCAACGCGATGATTCGAAAAACATTAACGCGCAGCGTATCGACATTATCGAAGCCGCGGCAGACGGACCAGAGACCGTAGTTCTCAATATTCGTGAAGAACAGGCAACCAAATCAAATCTTGAAGAACTCGATCGGGCTTTGCACGCGTATGCAGGGGAGAGCGAAGTTTTTGTAAACATGGTTGCTGGCCGGTCTGTCACAAGTCGGTTCAAACTTCAGCCGAAAATTAAATTGAGCGTTTCTTTTGTTTCAGAAGTGAAAT
This sequence comes from Micrococcales bacterium, assembly GCA_041303785.1. Classification (GTDB taxonomy): domain Bacteria; phylum Actinomycetota; class Actinomycetes; order Actinomycetales; family Microbacteriaceae; genus Rhodoluna. The sequence continues at coordinate 751 of JBFYOO010000036.1, read as the reverse complement.
CTATTTTCGGTTCGAAAGTCTTTATCGGTGGTGACGACTTAGTCGACCTCGATAGCAGTCTTGTAAGCGCGCTGGTGGTAAATGAGGGGCTTGCATTCGGCGCCGATCAAACCTTCTTCAATTTCGACGATAACGACGGCGTTCGCTTCGACTGAGTGAATCTCGCGAATTTTCGCAATTAGCACTCCGCTAGCATCGCGAAATATTGGCAGGTCTCGAGGCCCTCTATCCCAGTCGTCATCCAAGAATCGAAGCTCACTTGCGGCAGCCATCTTTTGGGCCAACAACACGTTGTGAGTTCCGAGGGTGTGAATCGCAACATGAGTTGCAGCATTCAAAGGCGCCCAGGAGCTTGAGCCGCTTGCAACGTTGAAACTCGCGAGGGCCGGGTTCGAACCGAGAGATGTCATTGATGTAGCTGTGAAACCAACAGGCTTGCCGTTCTCTCCGGTCATTGTGATAACCGAGACTCCAGAAGCATGCCGGCGAAAAACGGCCTTGAGAGCCTCAGACGGCTGGCTTTCAATCGAAAAATTCATGGATTCACCTCGTGTTAGAGAACAAGGTTATCTCGGTCTCAATTCCCCTGATCGACCAGCCCAGACGAGAGCGCGCTCAGTTCATATGCCGCGACACGCCGATAAATGGCATAATTTGCATCTTGGGGGCAAAAACCACAAGATATAGGGGCTGGCTTGCATAAATTGTCTATATGTTGTGGGGATAACTCTTCAAAATCTGTGGATAACTA
>JBFYOO010000035.1:0-4397 GCA_041303785.1 Micrococcales bacterium | reverse complement strand
AGCCTCGGCGCATCTTCGATAACCTCACCCTGCCAAAGCGAGATGATGCCCTCATCATCGAGTTTGTCCAGATCGAACATGTAGTAGGTTTCTTCGAATTCTCGATTTTTGAAAGTAGCAGTGGTCATCAGTGTTGTTAGCGCTTCGCGAACGAAAACCTCATCAACACCAAAGTGCGCAGCGACGACTGAGATCTTTGTCTCCGGATTACGCATCAGGTAACCGATTAGTGGCAAGAGAAAGTTGTAGCGATCGAAAGAGTTCATTTTTTTCGAGTTAGACATGTGCTGCCGCCACTTTCTCGTAACCGAGACGAATTGCATCGTCGAGCTGCTTAGGTTCGACGACTTCAAAGTCACCCGCGTAGTCGCGCAGGTCATCGGCCAGCAAGGCCAAATCCATGTATTGAATTCTCAGTTGCTGAACGTCACTTTGATCGCTCGCCGACATGTCGTAGTGGAACCAGGCCGAGGAACCCTTCTTCACATTTAGAATCGCGATGTTGTTGGCAATGTGATTGTCGAGTTCGCGCTGATGAAGGTCGATTTGCTCTTGAGTTGGCGGGCCAAAAACAATTTCTTTGCTGACTTTGACTTCAGAAACTATTCGTTTGAGCAAGAAGTTTCTCGGCTCTCCCCTTGCAATGTCGAAGCCCTGCACTAGCCACTGATCTTCAATGTGCGAGATGCGCCATGGTTGAAGTGTGCGAATCTCTGCCTCGTCTTGATCTGGTCGACGGTAACTAAAGGTGACCTGGCGATGCTCGGTTACCGCTGTCGTGAGCGGGGCGAAGGCACGCGAATGAGTCTTGATGCGCGGAGCAAATGCAATGATGTCTGAACTTGGTGTTGAAGTGCCGAGAGCGCGAAGTCGGTCGAGACCCCTGGCCGCATCGCTAGAAAGCGAAGCTTGACGCCAAACCGAGGATGCAAGCTGCAATAGCTGCAGTTGCTTGGCGCTGAGTTTAACCCCCGCAGGCCACTCGAATCCGCTCGGGTCGATTATGTATCGAGTCTCTTGGTTGTCTTCCATGTCTGAATCGAGAATTCGAGTCTTCAACTGGATTCCGCTTTGCAACAGAGTTTGTTTGTCGCGCTCGAATTTTCGATTCAGCGACTCGACCGAAATTCCATTTTCGAGGTCATTGCGGTAATCGCGAATGGCTGAGAACAGCTCGGCTTTAGTCATTCCGACGCTTGTAGAAATAAGTGCAAGGGTCAGGTTGAGCAATCGCTCCGACGGATCTGATGCGTCAATCTCGTGGTCTTGCGAATCAGTCACTCGCTCCCCCTAGTTTTTTGCTGCTTTGTCTACACCCAAAATGTCTATCACGAATACCAGTGTTGAGTTGGCAGGTATCGATTCAGATGCCTGATCTCCGTAGCCGTCGCCCGGTGGAATAACTGCAAGAATCTGCGAGCCAACCACTGCACCATTAAGTGCCTCGACGAATCCCTTTATGAAGCCTGTCTCGGTTAGTTCCCACTGAACTGGTGCTCCAGAGTCCCACGAAGAATCAAAAGGATTTCCTGTGCTCCAAAGAAAACCGCTGTAGTGCAAGGTGACCTTGTCGCCAATTTCAACTGTCTCGCCGCGACCCTTAATTAGGTCAACGATTTTGAGTTCGGCGGGCGCTTGGCTCTTTGGAATCTGAACGCCCGGTTGCCCAGATGGTGCAAGCACAACTGCTGGCATGCCACTTTGTGCCGGTTGGGCAGCACCGATTGCCCTCGGCAGGTAGACGCGCTGCAAGTCGATCACGAAGATTAGGTTGTCGGTAGCGCTGATGCCGCTGCTCGGGTCTCCCTGAGCATCGTGAGCCATTTGAGCTGGAATCAGAATCGCCGCGCGAGAACCTTCTTTTACTCCAGATAGTGCGTGACAGAAATCAAGCTTCTGACCGGTGTTGAAGAATTGAACGACAGCGTCAGAGCCGTCATATTTTGACGACGCGAATTCGTTTCCATTGCCAGCGTTGAAAGCGATGTACTCGAACTTAACCTGTGCGCCACCCTTGAAGGCCGGGCCGTTTCCTTCGATGAGAATCTTCGTCTCAATCTCGTTAGCGCTCAATGGCGAAGCAAAGGTCACCGTTGGCTTGGTGCCAAAGTCTCCGGTGGCGTTGATCTTGTTTACTGCGTCACCGTTCGTGAACTTCTCGCAAACCTCAGGAAGTGATGCGTAGTCGGCGGCAAGGTCTGATGGTGAGGCTGCACAGCCCGAGATGGTTGCTGTGACCACTAGCAGGGCCGCTGCGATTAGTTTGCGCAAGTTACTTCTTTCTGTCTGTTCAATCGGATAAGTTTACGGGCGCAATTAGTCGTCTTGCTCAAGGCGTGCCTTGGCGGTGGCCGCGGCATTTCGCACGGTCTTGCGCAATTTTTTATCGCTAACCGAGCGTTCCCCCAGATGATCCGGGTTCCAGGCGGCTAGGTCTTCATCGCTGAATTCGGGTTTTTGCTTGCCCTTGAATCTCGGTAGAACGGTTCCGGGCGCTAACCTTCTGGCTGTCACTAGGAATCCCGTGTGACCGATCATGCGGTGGTCGGGTCGAACAGCAAGACCCTGAAGGTGCCAGGTTCTGAAGAGTGTTTCGAACGCCTCAGGCTCGGCGAAGTGACCGCTCGCCTTTACCGCTTCGGTGAAGCGCGATAGTTGGGTCACGGTGGCAACGTAACCAATGATCAGGCCACCTGGAACTAGGGCTTCGGCAGATTCTTCGACGCACTCCCAAGGCGCGAGCATGTCTAGAACCACTCTGTCGGCTTGATGGGTTTCAATAACCTGGCCCAATTTTTCTTGAAGGTCGCCGATGTGAATCTGCCAGTTCTTCGGCTCATGACCCAGTTGGCTGATTGCGTTTGCCTTTGCGATTTCAGCAAACTCCGACCGACGCTCAAACGAGTCGAGACGGCCAGTTGGTCCGATTGCGCGAAGCAAATACATGCTGAGACCACCCGAACCCACGCCAGCTTCGACAACGCGAGCCCCCGGAAATATATCGCCCATGGTCACGATGAGTGCTGAATCCTTGGGGTAAATGATGTTGGCACCGCGCGGCATAGACAAAACAAAATCGGTCAAGAGCGGTCTAAGCGCGAGATACTCGATGCCGTTATGGTTCTTGATTACAGAGCCCTCAAGCTGGCCGATTATGTCATCGTGCTTTAGTTCGCCGCGATGGGTGCCGAAGCTGCCGCCAACTTCGAGCGTGATCGTGTTTAAGCGACCCTTGGGGCCGGTGAGTTGAACTCGGTCACCAACACGAAATGGTCCGCGAGGCAGGCTATGTTGCTCAGTCAGTTTGGGCTCGCTTCTCTTTGTGAAGGCCGGCAAGGGTTTCGACTTTTACACCTTGTAGTGTCGGCCAGATAAGTCTGCCCTCTTGTTCGGGCAACTGCACGATATTTGGAATTCCGATTGCGATTGCACCCGAAGCTTCGGCTGAGGTTAGGCCGGTCACTGAGTCTTCAAATGCGATGCAGTCTTTGACGGATACGCCAAGTTGTTCTGCGGCTAAGAGATAAGGCTCGGGATGGGGTTTACCGTTAGTCACGTCATCGCCGGCAACAACTACGTCGAATTCACCGACCGGCAGTTTGGCCGCCACACTAAGCGCCATGCGGCGCATTGACATCGTCACCAAGGCGGTCTTGACACCATTTGCCTTCAAGTCAGCCATAAGTTCGAGCACCCCAGGTCGCCAAACGATTTGGGCATCGAGCTTCGCGATTACTGCGTCGGTTAAGATTTCGGTTATCTGGTCAGGAGTGAGGTCGATGCCCAACTTCTCTTTTATGAGTTTTGTGCTCTGGTAGAGGCTCATACCGATTAACGCTTCACCGTCGTCGCTTGTCCAATTCGCTCCCCAACTCGCAGCGAGCTCCTGTTCGCTGCTCAACCAGTGGTGCTCAGAGTCGATGAGCGTTCCATCCATGTCAAAGAGAACGGCGGCTGGATAGGTGTTGGGCATGGGAAAATTTTACCCTGCGGTTCGCCTAATCTTTAGGTGAGAGATATTGGAGATTGGCTTGGCAAACCCGTTTTTTGAAGGCAGAACCTTGATTGTGGCGTTCGAGGGTTGGAACGATGCCGCAGAGGGTGCAAGCGGGCTGGTCAAGCACCTGGTTTTGCAACTGGATGCTGATGTAATCGCTGCAGTTGATCCAGAGGACTACTACGATTTTCAATTCTCACGGCCAACGGTTTCAAACGATGAAGAAGGTCAACGCGAGATTTCGTGGCCTGGAGCCGAGTTGCTTAGAAGTTCGAAAGCGGCAGCCGAAGAGAATCCGAGGTTCTCAGACTTATTCTTTCTGCTTGGAAACGAGCCTGCACGTCGCTGGAAAACCTTCTCAGCCGAAATCATGGAGTTCATCGAGGACTGCGAAATAGAT
>JBFYOO010000034.1:0-4572 GCA_041303785.1 Micrococcales bacterium | reverse complement strand
TGCTCGAAGCCTTCGCGTCGGCATCACTTGTTGAGGTGGTTCTCGAGACCGGGCGAACCCATCAAATACGTGTGCACTTCAGTGCTTTCAAGCACCCGCTGCTTGGCGACACGATGTACGGTGCTGATCCAACTCTCGCCAGCCGCATGCAAATCGAGCGCCAATGGCTGCACGCTATGCGGCTTAGTTTCTTGCATCCAATGACGGGTGAAGAAGTTAGTTTTGAGAGTCACTACAGCGAAGACTTGGCGCAGACGCTTGAACGTTTGAAGGGCATCTAGGGTTTAGTCTTGCTACTTGCCAAACACGCGAATAACAAGGAAAGAGGGTGTTGATGAGTAAATCATTCGTTCACCTTCACGTTCACACCGATTATTCGATGCTCGACGGTGCCGCGAAAATCAAGCAGCTCATAAAAGAGGTTGCAGCGCAAGAAATGCCTGCCGTGGCGATGACAGATCACGGAAACATGCACGGTGCATACGAGTTCTTTACGGCGGCAAATGGCGCAGGTATTAAGCCGATTATCGGCCTAGAGGCTTACCTAACCCCAGGCACTCACCGAACAGAGAAGACCGGTGTCAGGTGGGGCGAAGGCGGCGAAGACGATATCTCGGGCAATGGTGCCTACACGCACATGACTCTGCTGAGCGAGACCACCGAGGGAATGCATAACCTCTTCAAAATGTCGTCGCTCTCTTGGCTCGAGGGAATCTACTACAAGCCAAGAATCGACCGAGAGCTTCTCAACACATATGCCAAGGGTTTAATTGGCACCTCTGGTTGCGCCGGGGGCGAGATCCAGACCCGCCTGAGATTAGGTCACTATGACGAGGCCAAACGCATCGCCGGCGAGATGCAGGAAATCTTCGGCAAGGGCAACTATTTCATCGAGCTCATGAGTCATGGAATTCACATCGAGAAACGTTCGATGTCTGATTTGCTATCCCTTGCCAAAGAGCTCTCTATTCCACTTTTGGCCACCAATGATTTGCACTACACCCACGCAACCGATGCCGAAGCTCAAGAGGCATTGCTGTGTTTGCAAACCGGCACGAACCTAAATGATCCCAAACGCTTCAAGCTCGACTCGCAGGAGTTCTATGTAAAGTCCGCCGCCGAGATGAGAAGGCTTTTTGCCGATTTTCCAGAGGCTTGCGACAACACCTTGTTGATTGCCGAACGCTCGAACGTGACATTCGAAGAACGCAAACTCATGCCGAAGTTTCCGGTTCCGAAAGGTGAAACCGAGGCCAGTTGGTTCGCCAAGGAGGTTCAGCTCGGTCTGGCCAAGCGATTCGGCGGAGCGGTTCCGCAGACGCATCTCGATCAAGCCGACTTCGAGATTGACGTCATCGTTGACATGGGGTTCCCTGGCTATTTCTTGGTGGTGGCCGACTTCATAGCTTGGGCGCGAAACAACGGTGTGCGAGTTGGCCCGGGTCGAGGTTCGGCTGCCGGTTCAATCGTGGCCTGGGCGATGGGCATTACCGATTTGGATCCGATTGAACACGGTCTAATCTTTGAGCGCTTCTTGAACCCAGAGCGCGTTTCGATGCCAGATATCGATATCGACTTCGACGACCGCGGTCGCGGTGAAGTCATCAGGTATGTGACGGCAAAATATGGCTCAGACCGTGTGGCGCAAATTGTGACATTTAACACGATTAAGGCCAAGCAAGCTCTCAAGGATGCCGCAAGGGTCTTGGCGATGCCTTACGCGGTAGGCGAGAAGCTCACCAAGGCGCTTCCGAAGATGGTGCTCGGCCGCGACGTAACGCTCACCGAGGTAGTCGAGAGCAGCATCGATGGCAAGAAGAACGAGCGCTATAAAGAGGCAGCCGAGTTCAGAGAGCTGATTGAAAGCGACGAGAGCTCGGCAAAGGTCTTCGACCTTGCCCGAGGGCTTGAGGGCCTGAAGCGCGGCTGGTCTGTTCACGCAGCCGGTGTAATCATGTCTGCCGAACCGCTCATCGAAATCATGCCGATGATGAAACGCGAGGATGACGGCGCGATAATCACTCAGTTCGATCAGCCGACCAGCGAGGCTCTCGGCTTGCTGAAGATGGACTTCTTGGGTCTGCGAAATCTGACAGTGCTCGACGACACCTTGGCAAACATCAAGAGCAACCGTGGCGAAACCGTGGTGCTCGAAGAGTTAGATCTCAACGCCGACCAAGCGACATACGACCTGCTTTCGAGGGGTGACACGCAAGGCGTGTTCCAGCTCGATGGTGGGCCGATGCGCAGCCTTCTGCGGCTCATGAAACCCTCAAAGTTTGAGCACATTTCTGCGGCTATCGCGCTCTATCGCCCCGGCCCGATGGGTATGGAGTCGCACACCAAATATGCGTTGAGAAAGAACGACCTGCAGGTATCCGAGGCAATTCACACCGAACTAGAAGGTCCGCTCTCAGAAATTCTCGATCCAACCTACGGACTCATCGTCTATCAGGAACAGGTTATGTCAGCAGCTCAAAAGGCGGCCGGTTTCTCTCTCGGAAAAGCAGACAATCTTCGTCGCGCGATGGGTAAAAAGAAAAAAGAAGAACTCGACAAGATGTATGCCGAGTTTGAAAGCGGCATGAAGACTAATGGATATTCTGATGCCGCGGTTAAGGCCCTCTGGGACACGCTGTTGCCATTTGCCGACTACGCGTTCAACCGTGCTCACAGCGCTGCCTACGGTGTTATCTCTTATTGGACGGCATATCTCAAAGCAAACTACACTGCCGAATTCATGGCAGCACTGTTAACCAGTGTGGGCGGCTCGAAAGACAAGTTGAGCATCTATCTTTCTGAATGCAGAAAACTCGGCATAAAGGTTTTGCCACCCGATGTGAATGAATCGGTTGGACACTTTGCGGCAATCGGCGAAGACATTCGTTTCGGTCTAGGCGCAATTAGAAACGTGGGCCATAACGTGGTTGACGCAATCGTGTCTCACCGAGAGAACAAGTACAAGAGTTTCAACGATTTTCTCAAGAAGGTTCCGCTTGTCGTCTGCAACAAAAAGACAATTGACTCTCTGATAAAGGCAGGTGGCTTCGATTCGCTGATGCACACCAGACGCTCACTCTCTGAGATTCACGAGCAGGCCGTTGACGCGCAGGTCTCTACCAAGCGCAAAGAGGCGCAGGGGCAGGTTGACCTGTTTGCCGGCATGTTCGAAGACGAAGACGGCCTAGATGTGAAGGTGCCAGATCGCCCAGAGTGGCAAAAGCGCGAAAAGCTATCTTATGAACGCGAGATGCTCGGGCTCTATGTGAGCGACCATCCGCTCGCTGGGCGCGAAGCGCAAATCGCGCGTTTTAGCGAAATCTCGCTTGCCGATCTTCAAGAGAACGAGAGGCTGCAGGATGGGCAGGTGCTGACGATCGCTGGTCTCGTTACAGCTGTTGACCACAAGGTCGCTCGCAACACAGGCAACCCATATGCGATTGTCAGCGTTGAAGATCTAGACAGCGAAGTGACCGTGATGTTGATGGGTAAGACATACACCGAGTACGGCCGCAGTTTGAATAGCGATCAGATTGTCATGATTCGAGGTCGGGTGAGTCAACGCGATGATTCGAAAAACATTAACGCGCAGCGAATTGACATTATCGAAGCCGCGGCAGACGGACCTGAGACAGTAGTTCTAAATATTCGTGAAGAGCAAGCGACCAAATCTAATCTTGAAGAACTCGATCGAGCTTTGCACGCGTATGCAGGGGAGAGCGAAGTTTTTGTAAACATGGTTGCCGGTCGCTCAGTTGCAAACCGATTCAAACTGCAACCGAAAATAAAATTGAGCGTTTCTTTTGTTTCAGAAGTGAAATCTATTTTCGGTTCGAAAGTCTTTATCGGTGGTGACGACTTAGTCGATCTCGATAGCAGTCTTGTAAGCACGCTGGTGGTAAATGAGGGGCCTGCATTCGGCGCCGATCAGACCTTCTTCAATTTCGACGATAACGACGGCGTTCGCTTCGACTGAGTGAATCTCGCGAATTTTTGCAATTAGCACTCCGCTAGCTTCGCGAAATATTGGCAGGTCTCGAGGCCCTCTATCCCAGTCATCATCCAAGAATCTCAGCTCGCTTGCTGCTGCCATCTTTTGGGCCAACAACACGTTGTGAGTTCCGAGGGCGTGAATCGCAACGTGAGTTGCAGCATTAAGCGGAGCCCAGGTGCTTGAGCCGCTTGCAACGTTGAAACTCGCGAGGGCCGGGTTCGAACCAAGCGATGTCATTGATGTGGCTGTGAAACCGACAGGCTTTCCGTTCTCTCCGGTCATTGTGATTACCGAGACTCCAGAAGCGTGCCGGCGAAAAATGGCCTTTAGAGCCTCAGACGGCTGGCTTTCAATCGAAAAATTCATGGATTCACCTCGTGTTAGAGAACAAGGTTATCTCGGTCTCAATTCCCCTGATCGACCAGGCCAGACGAGCGCGCGCTTAGCTCAAATGCCACGACACGCCGATAAATGGCATAATTTGCATCTTGGGGGCAAAAACCACAAGATATAGGGGCTGGCTTGCATAAATTGTCTATATGTTGTGGGGATAACTCTTCAAAATCTGTGGATAACTA
>JBFYOO010000033.1:0-5952 GCA_041303785.1 Micrococcales bacterium | reverse complement strand
AATGACGGAAGAGGTTATGTTCTTCGCAGATTGATGAGAAGAACAGTTCGCGCTATGCGCCTGCTTGGAGTAGAGCGCAATACCTTCTCTGAATTGTTTACTGCATCAAAGAACGCCATGCGTGACGCATATCCTGAGCTCGATCGCGAATTCGAACGAATTCTGCGCGTGGCGCTTGCAGAAGAGGAAGCATTCCTCAGAACCCTAACCGCTGGAACGGTTGTTCTTGAAGAAGCAGTCGCAAGCGCGAAACAGTCAAGCACGAAGAAGATTAACGGTGAGACTGCATTTTTGTTGCACGACACATATGGTTTTCCAATCGACTTAACTCTCGAGATTGCCGAAGACGCTGGTCTGTCGGTTGACAGAAACGGCTTTAAAGCCCTGATGGCAGAGCAAAGAGATCGCGCTAAGGCTGATGCCAGAGAGAAAAAGCTTGGTGGCACCGATCTCAGTGTCTACGCTTCGTTCCGTCAACTTGGCACCACGAAGTTCACGGGCTACGAAGAACTAGAGACTTCAGCCAAAATTATCGGCCTCATTTCGGATGGCAAAGAGGCAAAGACAGCTGGTGCGGGTCAGGTCGTCGAAGTTCTTCTAGATCAGACCTCGTTCTATGCCGAATCGGGTGGTCAAGATTCAGATGCTGGATCAATTTATGGCGACGGTTTTGAACTCGAAGTGCTCGACGTTCAGAAACCGGTCAAAGGGCTAGTCAGCCACAAAGCTCTCGTTCGCCAAGGTGAAATCTCGCTTGGGCAGCATGCGACCACACAGGTAGATCCCGAGTGGCGATTGGGTGCGGCGCAGGCTCACTCTGCAACTCACGTCGTTCACGCTGCACTTCGTCAGGTGCTTGGCCCAGAAGCACTGCAGTCTGGCTCGTATAACAAGCCTGGCTACATGCGTCTCGATTTTTCCTGGGCTCAAGCCCTCAGCAATGAAACAAAGAGCGAGATTGAGGAAATTAGTAATCAAGCGATTCGCAGGAATCTCGCAGTAAGCGCTAATTTCATGAGCATCGATGAGGCCCGTGCTTTTGGCGCAATAGCACTTTTCGGCGAGACCTACGACGAGAGTGTGCGGGTAATTCAGATTGGTGGCCCTTGGTCTCGTGAACTCTGTGGTGGCACGCACGTATCCCGCAGTTCACAGATTGGTCTAGTCTCGCTGCTTGGCGAGTCTTCAGTTGGTTCTGGTTCAAGAAGAGTTGAAGCTCTAGTTGGAATCGAGGCGTTCAGAGCATTAACGGTTGAGCGCGCCTTGGTTTCGAGACTCTCTGATTTGGCTAAGGTGCCTCGTGATTCGGTAGAAGAGAAGTTTGCAGCAGTTCTCGAAGAACTCAAGTTGACGCAGCGAAAGTTAGCCGCAGTTCAAAGCGCCCAGTTATCTGCCTTAGCGCCGGAGATTGCATCGAGCAGTCGGGCTATTGGAAACTACTTGCTAGCAAGTCGTTTTGTAGGTGACATCGACTCAGTCGACACGATTAGAACCCTAGCGACTCAGGTTCGCGACAGGGTATCGCTGACTCCTACTGTCATTTCGATTGCAGGCATTGTCGATGCAAAGCCAATGATCGTTGTGGCGGTTACCAAGTCTGCTGAGCTACTTGGTGCTCACGCTGGCAACCTGGTTAAGTTGGCAAGCTCAGTGCTCGGTGGTGGAGGTGGCGGCAAGCCAGACATGGCGCAAGGTGGCGGCGTTGATGCCACTAAGGTTGACTCGGCCATTGAGGCCATGGAGCTGAGCCTCGGCGCTTAGAAATGCAGACTGGTCGCAGAGTTGCTCTAGATGTCGGCAAGGCCCGCATTGGTTTTGCGGTAAGCGATCAGCACGCAATCTTGGCTAGCCCACAGCAGGCCGAGCCTCGAGTCGAAGGAAGTGCAATCGCCGTGGCAGCGCGCATAAATGAACTGGCTGGCGTCGTTTCGATTTATGTCGGTCTTCCAGTGAACCTTAAGGCCGAGTCGACAGAATCAACGCGAGACTGTGTTGCGTTCGCGAATGAGTTGCAATCGCTGACCGAGATCGATGTTCGTCTAGTCGATGAGAGGTTCAGCACTAAAATCGCTTCACAGAAGCTATCGACCGCAGGCAAAAATACTAAGCAGCAGCGGCAGATAATCGATTCAGAGGCCGCCTCAGTCATACTTGAATCTGCAATCGAATTTGAAAAACGCACCGGACAATTGCCGGGCATTAGTGTCTCGGAGTACAGATTTGAAGACTAAGTTTTTTGTTCGCCGATTAGTCATCTTGTTTTCAGCGCTGGCAATCATTGCTGTATTGCTGTTTGCAAATCGCTCGCAGTTGCGAGATGTGTTTGACCAACTTGCCGGTTCTGACTACAGCGGCGGTGGCAGCGGCTCTGTTGTTCTTCAAATTGAACCCGGCGATGACGGCTCTCTGATTGCTCAGGAGCTAGTCGAATTGGGCGTCGTGAAAACATACCGAACCACTTATCGAATGATCCTTGAGCGAGACATTGTTTTCTATCCGGGTAGTTACACCTTGAAGCTTCAGATGAGTTCTTCGGCTGCACTAGATGCCATTGCTAACCCAGAGAATAGAGCAGCGAATCGTGTTTTGGTGCGCGAAGGACTGAGAATTGAAGACGTCTTTGCAGCCCTAGCAAAGGGCACTGGAATTGCAGAGAGCGAATTCGAGACTGCGAGCAAAGACTTGGCTGCCTTGGGAGTTCCGTCGACCGAGGTGAGCGCTGAGGGGTGGCTGTTTCCGGCGACGTACGAGTTTGACCTGCAATTAGACGCCGAGCAGATTCTGAGCAAGATGGTGAATCGCATGATTGTCGAGTTAGACAAGTATGGGGTTCAGCCAGCTGAACGTCACAAAGTTCTGACTCTCGCATCCATAGTTCAAAAAGAAGTTCGAAACACCGCTGATTTCTATAAGGCTTCGAGAGTATTCGCCAACCGACTCGAGGTTGGCATGCCGCTGCAGTCTGATGCGACGGTTAGCTACGGCGTCAGAGGATCTACGTTTACGACCTCGAAGGCGGATAGAGCCGATGCAAATCGCTACAACACATACAAATACCCAGGACTTCCTATTGGCCCGATTGGAGCGCCAGGCTCGTTAGCAATCGACGCTGCTGTTAACCCGGCCGACGGAGAATGGTTTTATTTCGTCACAGTGAACCTGGCGACTGGCGAGACTGTCTTCACAAATACTTACGCCGAGCATCAAAAAGCAGTCAGGCAATGGCTCGCATGGATGCGAGAGAATCCCGGCTATGACTAAACAATTTGCCGTCATCGGTAGTCCTATCTCGCAATCGAAGTCTCCAATAATTCATAGAGCAGCGCACAGAGTTCTTGGGCTCGACTGCAGTTACTCGGGCGTAGAGATATCCGAGGGCAGACTTCTGCAGTTTCTCGAAACGCTTGATGATTCTTGGCAAGGCCTGAGCGTGACCATGCCCCTAAAACTTGAAGCCTCCCGACTAGCCATCGAACTAGACCGGGTTGCACAAGCGACTGGCGTGACCAACACTCTCTTGCGCACCCAAGATGGGTGGAAGGGATTCAACACAGATGTGTTCGGCATTCAGACAGCGCTAGGAGATTCCCTTGCGGCCGAAGCACCAATGGTTGTTATTTTGGGTTCCGGAGCCACAGCGACTTCGGCGGCGTTCGCGGCATATCAGTCGAACCCAAATGCCCGTATAACTCTTGTTGCCAGAAATCTGCAAACAGCAAAGCAAACCAAGTTGCTTGCCTTTCAAGCCGGTTTTAGCATCAACATTCGATCGTTCAAGGCTTTGAACCGTTCGCTCGCAAAAGCAGACATTGTCATCTCAACATTGCCCCCAGGTGCGCTCGACACCTACGCGACGAAACTGGGAAAACACTGGCTCTATAAGCCAAAAGGATTGCTCTTAGATGTTGCCTACGGTTCTTGGCCTAGTGTCTTCGCCGCTTCATGGATGGCTCGTTCGTTGCCTTCAATTAACGGCATTGAGATGCTAATTTTTCAGGCAATTGGTCAATTGCGGGTATTCACGTCGGGTACTGCTGAGACCCCGTTGCCAAACGAGCGTGCAGTTGAGCTCGCGATGCGTGACAGCTTGGGGCTCATCTAGACCAATCAACATGGCTGTGGCAGACTTATCAAATGTTGCGTTGGTTAACCGCTGGTGAATCTCATGGCCCCGAGTTGGTTGCCATTCTCGAAGGCCTACCAGCGGGAATTCCAATCACCACCTTAAGCATTCAAGAAAGTTTGGCCCGCCGCCGCCTGGGTTATGGCCGTGGAGCGCGAATGAAGTTCGAACTTGACGAGGTGCACTTCAGCGGGGGTGTTCGTCACGGCTTCACAATGGGCGGACCGGTAGCTCTAAGAATCACCAACACCGAGTGGCCCAAGTGGCAAGACGTCATGTCAGCCGATCCGCTCGCAGAAGAACTCAAGGGTGCAAGAGCCGAGGCGCTTACTCGTCCTCGTCCGGGTCACGCAGACTTCACTGGAATGCAGAAATATTCGTTCACAGACAGCCGACCCGTTCTAGAGAGAGCCAGCGCCCGAGAGACCGCGGCTAGAGTTGCCCTCGGTTCGGTTGCGTCTAGTTTCTTGCGCGAACTTGGCATTGATTTGGTTACCCACACCGTGGCCATCGGCGAGGTGTCGGTTGCACACGATTATCAGTTGCCAACACCGGCCGACGTCGAGCAGATTGATGCCGACCCGGTCAGATGCTTCGATGCGAAAACTTCGTTAGCAATGGTCGAGGCCATCGATGAATGTCACAAGCAGGCAGACACGCTTGGTGGAGTGACCGAGACTCTGGTTTATGGTGCGCCTCCAGGATTGGGTTCTTTTGTTCACTGGGATAGGCGACTCGACTCACAACTTGCCGCCGCTCTGATGGGTATTCAGGCGATTAAGGGCGTTGAGGTGGGCGATGGTTTCGAAACAGCGCGCCGCAGAGGATCTGTTGCTCACGACGAAATTGTTAGAGAGAACGGTGTCGCGAGCAGACTCACTGATAGAGCTGGTGGCATCGAAGGTGGCATGTCAAACGGCGAGATCATTCGAGTGCGCATCGCCATGAAGCCGATTAGCACAGTTCCTAATGCGTTAAAGACCATCGACATTGCCACCGGTGAAGCAGCCAAGGCCCAACACCAACGTTCAGACGTTTGCGCCGCACCGGCCGCGGGCATCGTTGCTGAGGCGATGGTTGCGCTAGTTCTAGCGAATTCTGTTCTCGAGAAGTTCGGTGGAGACTCTCTGCCAGAAACGCACAGAAATCTTCAGAGTTATCTCGCCAACATCCCGGCTGAATTGCGCTCAAAATCAACCGGCCAGCAAGATGGATAAGCAGACCATTGTTCTAGTCGGGCCAATGGGAGTTGGTAAGACGACCGTTGGCAGAAAGCTTGCAGCCAGCCTAGAGCTCGATTTTCGAGATACAGATCTTATTTTCAAGGCACAGCACGGGCCAATCGATGTTTTCTTCGCCGAAATGGGGGAGCCAAAGTTCCGAGCCCTCGAAGGCGAGATTGTTGAGAACGCCATATCTCAACCAGGGGTAGTTGCCACAGGCGGTGGCGTGGTTTTGAGTGAGCAGACAAGAGAGAAGCTCAAGGCAACCACCGTGGTCTACTTGAGCACCGATGGAACACACATGGCACAGCGCTTGAGCCAGGGCAAGCGACCGCTTATACAGAACGGGCTCGCTGACTGGAAGCGCATCTACACTGATCGGAAACCGCTCTATGAAGAGGTTGCCGACGTGACTATCGACTGCTCGGGTCAACCAATCAAAGTGACGGTAACAGAGATTATCGAGGCGCTAAAGAAGTGACTGAGTTGAAACGTGTTCAGGTAGGCGGTGATGCACCTTACGAGGTGGTCATCGGTCGTTCGCTCTTGAACCACGTTGCATCTTGCCTGAGCGATAAGACCAAGAAGGTTTTGATTGTGCACCCG
>JBFYOO010000032.1:0-4751 GCA_041303785.1 Micrococcales bacterium | reverse complement strand
CTGCCGTTTACTGTGTCGGCGAGAAACATCTTGCCGGGCTGAAGGCGGCCTTTTCTGACGATTCTGCTCGGGTCAATGTCGGCCACTCCGATTTCAGAGGCTAGAACCACCAAGCCGTCATCGGTGATTATGTAGCGACCTGGACGAAGCCCGTTTCTGTCTAGGGTTGCACCCACGAGTTCGCCATCCGTGAAAACAACGGCGGCAGGGCCGTCCCAAGGTTCGATCAACATCGAGTGATAGTCATAGAAGTTCTTGCGATCCTGAGAGATGTCGCTCTGTTTCTCCCATGCTTCAGGAATCATCATCATCATGGCGTGCGGCAGAGATCGTCCCGCCATGTAGAGCAGCTCGACTACCTCATCGAACGATGCGGAGTCGCTTCCGTCTGGTGTGATGATTGGCAAAAGTTTGCTCATGTCGCCGAGATTGGCTGACTCTAGTTGCGACTCTCGAGCGCGCATCCAGTTTCTATTTCCACGAACGGTGTTGATCTCACCATTGTGCGCAATCATTCTGAACGGATGAGCGAGCGGCCACGATGGAAAAGTGTTCGTTGAGAAGCGCGAGTGCACAAGGGCAAGAGACGATTCGAAGCGTTCGTCGCTGAGGTCTGGGTAGAAAGGCTCAAGTTGAAGCGTCGTGACCATTCCCTTGTAAACAATTGTTTTTGACGAAAGCGAAGGGTGGTATGTGCCCAGGCTGCTTTCGCTTCTCTTGCGCAGTCTATAAAGCTGCCGTTCGAATCGCATGCCAGTGCTATCGTTCATCGAAGTCAAGAAGACCTGTCGAATAAGTGGCATGGCGCGGCGTGCAAGATCACCGAGATGTTCTGGGCGAACGGGCACATCGCGCCAACCGATAACTCTGAGATTCTCTTCGAGAGCTAGATTGGCGAAGGCCGATTCGATGCGAACCGCATCATCGGCGTCAAGAAAAACTAGCCCGGCCCCGTATGAGCCCTTTGGTGGGAGGTTGAAATCAACTACGGCCCGAAAGAAGGCATCTGGAATCTGAGACAGAATTCCTGCGCCGTCACCGGTTCCGGCGTCAGATCCAATCGCTCCGCGATGCTCAAGGTTACGCAGCGCATTCAGCGCTGTCTGAATGATGTCGTGACCGGCTGTTCCTCTGAGTGTTGCAACCATTGCCAAGCCACAGGCGTCGCGATCTCTGCTCGGGTCATAAAGACCGTGTGCTTTGGGTGCCGAATTGAATTTGGCAAATGGAGACATCGAAGACATGCCAAACTCCAATCGAAAAAATTAGAGGGACGTCCTTGGCCCAAACTGGCTCGCGAGCGAGAAATTTAAGATTACCTGCGCTTGTGGCGCATGCCCTTGAAGTCTAATTTTCGACTTTGTCGGCCTTGGTGCCCTCTGAGTCTATAACATCGGGCTCTTTTGGCTCTCTCCCAGGGAGGTAGACCGAAGTCTCCTCTTGCTTGTTCTTGCGCCGAGACCAGACAAATAGGGCCAGGCCGATTGCGATTCCGAAGATTGCCGACCATACGTTGGTTCTGAGACCGAAGAAAACTTCGCTCGGATCGATGCGAATGCTTTCGACAAAGGCTCGACCGATTGAGTAAGTGATGAGGTATGCCGCAAACATCTGCCCCCAACGCAGTTTGAGCTTGCGGTCTAGCCAAATTAACACGGCGAAGCCCATCAGGTTCCAGATGAGTTCGTAAAGAAAGGTTGGGTGAAATAGAACGCCAGCTGGCAAACCAGCTGGATAGGCAGGGTTCGAAGTAGAGATCTCCAGACCCCATGGCAGCGTTGTCGGCAAGCCAAAGAGTTCGTTATTGAAATAGTTGCCAATGCGACCCACCGCCTGTGCAACTAGAACTCCAGGAGCGATTGCGTCTGCAAATGCCAGAAACTTAATGCCAGCTGTTCGAGCTCCGATGAAGGCCCCTACGCTACCGAGTAGCAATGCGCCAAAAATTGCTAAGCCGCCCTCCCAAACTGCAAATACCTTTGTCAGGTCTGCCCCTGGGTAAAAGTAGTCATCCCAGTGGGTAACTACGTGAAAGATTCGGCCACCGACAATTCCAAATGGAACTGCCCAGAGAGCGATATCGAGAATCATGCCGGCCTGTCCGCCGCGCTGCTTGAAACGTCTCGATCCAATCCATATCGCGAAGGCGATTCCAATCAGAATGAAGAGTGCATAGAAGTGAACTCTGATTGGGCCTAATTCAAATGATGAGACATCTGGGCTCGGAATGCTGTTCAAGATGTTCATGAAGTTTTCCTGTTCTGACTCAGTTCTTTAACTTTATCCTTGAGTGCCGATAGGCCACCGTTCGAGTAAGCCCTAACGAAGGCTGAACCAACGATTGCAGCATCGGCGTAGGTGTTGACCTCTCGAACTTGGTTAGCTGTGCTAATTCCAATTCCAACCGCGGCCAATTGAGTCGAATCTGCGTCTCGAATCTTCTGCACAACCGTGCGAGCTAATTGGTCTAGCTGGGCTCGTTCACCTGTAATTCCCATTGTTGACACCGCATATGTGAAGCCTCGACTCAGATCGCTGGCATTGCCGACACGTGCGCTAGATGAAGATGGTGTCGCCAGAAATACTCGATCTAGGTCGAGTCGGTCTGAAACATCAAGCCATTCACTTGCCTCATCGGGAATCAGGTCTGGGGTTATCAACCCTGCTCCCCCAGCTTCCTTGAGTGACTTTGCAAACTTCTCAACACCAAACTGCATTACCGGATTCCAGTACGACATCACGAGAACGGGAGTGTCTACCGCAGATGTGATGCGCTTGAGTGCCTCGAAGGTCTGCGAGAGCTTGAAGCCGTTTTGCAGAGCGAGTTCGGTTGCCTCTTGAATTTCGATGCCATCCATTACGGGGTCGCTATAGGGAATCCCAAGCTCAAGCACGTCGATTCCGTTTTTGCACATCTCGATGCAAGCTTCAACCGATGCGTCAAGATTAGGAAAGCCGAGCGGAAAGTAGCCAATGAGGTTGCCGTTTCCTCTATCGAGATTCGCCCTAAGCGCGCTTTCGGTTTTCGACATTTAACTATCCGATGAACCCGAAATACTTTGCGGCGGTTTCCATGTCTTTGTCGCCACGTCCGCTCAGGTTAATCAAAACGCTTGAGCCGGGACCTAGTTCTTTTCCGAGTTTCAGAGTTCCTGCAAGTGCGTGTGCTGTCTCGATAGCAGGAATAATTCCCTCTGTTTGAGCCAAAAGTTTAAGGGCCTGCATTGCCTCATCATCACTTATTCCGCGATAGTTCGCTCGACCTAGATCCTTTAGCCATGAGTGTTCGGGGCCGACTCCTGGATAATCCAGCCCAGCGGAGATTGAGTGGCTCTCAACGGTTTGTCCGTCTTCATCCTGCAACATGTAACTTTTTGCGCCGTGCAAAACACCTGGTTTGCCGAAGTTCAAAGTTGCCGCGTGCCTGCTGGTATTCATGCCTTCGCCAGCGGCCTCGAATCCATAAAGTGCAACTTGCTCGTCGTCGAGAAAAGCGTGAAAGAGGCCGATTGCATTTGAGCCACCCCCAACGCAGGCAGCAAGAGCCGTTGGCAGAAAACCAAATTCGTCGAGCATTTGTGCTCGGGCTTCGGTTCCGATCACACTGTGAAAGTCGCGCACCATGGTTGGAAACGGGTGCGGTCCGGCTACGGTTCCGAGCAGGTAGTGAGTAGATTCAACATTTGCAACCCAGTCGCGAAGCGCCTCGTTGATGGCATCCTTGAGAGTTCGACTGCCTGTCTTCACTGCGACCACTTCTGCGCCGAGAAGTTTCATGCGGGCAACATTGAGTGCCTGGCGCTCGGTATCTACCTCGCCCATATAAACGACGCAGTCGAGTCCAAATAGTGCTGCAGCTGTTGCTGAAGCGACGCCGTGCTGACCGGCTCCAGTTTCGGCAATTATGCGCTTTTTACCCATTCGCTTTGCCAGAAGTGCTTGGCCGAGCACGTTGTTGATCTTGTGCGAGCCGGTGTGATTCAAGTCTTCACGCTTTAGAAACACGCGGATGTCGCCAGCATGGCTCGCGAATCTCGGCACCTCGGTGATAATCGAAGGTCTGCCGGTATAGGTTCGGTGCAACTCAGCTAGTTCGGCTCGAAATGATTCATCGTTTTTGGCAGCGTTGTATGTGCTCTCGAGCTCATCGAGGGCAGCAATTAGACTCTCGGGAACGAAGCGGCCACCATACTCACCAAAGTACGGGCCGCTCTGTTCTCTAAGGTTGGACATGCGTAAAGTCTAGGTTGCTTAGACCGAGGTGAACTCACGAATTAGAGAGCTCGCATCTCCGGTAACCAGCGCTTCGCCCACTAAAACAACGTCGGCTCCGGCGTCTCGATACTGCCGTACATCGTGAACCGACCTAACGGCGCTTTCGGCAATTTTGATGGTTTGCGAAGGAATCAGGTGGCAGAGCTTTTCGAAAAGCGAGCGATCGGTCTCGAATGTTGATAGGTCTCGAGCGTTTACTCCAATAATCGGGCAACCGTGGTCAACGGCGAACCTAACCTCATCTTCACTGTGAGTCTCAACCAACACCTGTAGGCCAATCTGCTCGGCGAAGGATTTCAATTCGATAAGTCGCTCGCTCGGCAGTCCGGCAACAATTAGAAGCGCCATGTCTGCGCCAAATGCTCGAGCCTCGAGCAGCTGATATTCGGTTGAAATAAAGTCTTTGCGAAGCAACGGAAGGGCTACTGCCGACCTAACGCGATCGAGATCGTCAAGGGTTCCAAGGAATGCTCGAC
>JBFYOO010000031.1:0-6489 GCA_041303785.1 Micrococcales bacterium | reverse complement strand
CAGAGGGTGCCTGTACAAATAGAAAGTAAGGGCGAGGGTGCTCGGCAGGAGTTTTTACCCCCTTTCAACTCCACCCCTTTCGTCGTTTGGCCGAGCACCCCGACCCCGCCCTTGCGGGAGGCAGTAATGAAATACACCCGAACAGACACCGAAATCACATTCAATACCCGAATCGATTGCGTTCGCATTGAGAAAGAAGCAACCGGCTACAAAATCTATGCCGATGCCGATGATCGCGAAGCCATCTACTTTCTTGGCGAACACCAGACCGCGAATGTTGCTGAAGCGCTAGGAATGCAGGACGAAGCTAACTTTCTCGACTTAGTAGAGAACGCAGTCAAGGCTGGCAAAAGCAACGAGGTGTTCAGCGCAGCAATCAAAGACGCGAAGTCTGAATTCTTCTGGATGAACTCGGATCAGATCGATCGCTACTGGATCGGCGGCGAACAGCCTGGACCAATCGAAAAAGAATAACTACTTCTCGCTATCCCTGTCGATTTTGTTCCAAGAGATTTCACGGTCGGCGATGTGGGTGTCGCGATGACGCTCACGAAACTCATACATCCACCCCTCGACTCCCGAATCACGCATGTCACTAACCGGGGCGTTGCATAGCGAACAGAAAACGAACCACGAAGGTTTACCTTTACTCGCTAGTTCCTTGCTTTGCATGAACTCCATGAATTCCGAATCATCATCGAGCGTGTATTCAATCTTGTCAGCGAATTTCCGAGTGGCGGTGTTCCAGTGAGCTTGCGGGAATCGAACATAGGAGCCTCTCAGCAGCCGAAGTAGATCTCGGCGATAAAGTTCGCTACGGCACTCGTGCAAGGGGCGATCATGCGAGCTAACGGCTGAGCCTGACTTGGCCGCGCCTAGATAACCGCACTCCGTGCACCACCAACAGAAGAACTCCCCATCGGTGTTTATGGCCGGCCACTTTCGCACGAAGAGTTTGGTCAAGTCACCCTTTACGTGATCTACGTGGCCCCTGGCTCGAAACACGCGTTCCTGTGTAATCGAAAATGGTTCGTCTTCTGCAACCTCGACGCTTAGCCCGCAACTGCATCGGCCGTCGCGCATGTATCTGTGCAGAGACAAGCGCTGGCATTCTTGCGCGTCTTGAAGGGATTGCTTGTATTGGCTCAAGAAAACGCGAACCGTGTTGCTCTTTCCTCGCTCATGAATCTTGGCCGTCAATTCATGGATCGAAGGCTCAATGTCGAGAAGTGTGAGGTCGTAAGTTATCAATTTTCTCCCTTTTCGTGAAAATGCAGTTTTTGAAAAGCAGCTAGCTTCGAAGAACTATCGGTTGTTGCAGCCGGCTCAATGTGATCGCAGATCTGGCAAAAGTAGAAAACAGACCAGGTGCGAGTTTCGTCATCGCGCAATTTGACTCTGAAACTTGTTACAAGCGAGCCATCCGTGTGATTGAGGTGACCAGGGGTGTACATCCAGTCAGAACGCCAGTCGCTCGTTTTGCCGGTTGACCCCTCGGTGACCACAGCGCAACTGCAAACGGAATGACCCATTAGCCCCGACAACCCCGTGTGAATTTGCTCGCGCTGTTGATTGGCTATTTCGGCATATGCGTGCTGCCGCTCGGCGCACTTCCAGACCGCGTACCAGTTGCGTTCGTCTCGAAGAGCTTCAGCCCGTTGCTCTGCGTATCGAGCAGAAGTCTCATCGGCCTCGAGCACCATCACCGAATACTTGAAATCACCGATTCTCTTGGAAGCGCCCATTATTCGGTCACCGGGTCTTCGTCGTCTTCGGCCTCAGTGCCGTCATCAGTGATCGCTTCGATGATGGCTAACCGGAGCAAACCGGCATGTTCCATTCGCTCGCGCTGAGTCATTTGACTCCAGGCCTCGGCATCAATTTCGAATATGCCGTGACCGCCTGAGCGGCCTTCATTTGGTTTCTTTTCAGACATGGGCTTGAGCCCCTTTCCGGGGCCGAGGCCCCATTGTTTTGATTTCGGCGATTTGCCGAAACCCTTCTCTTCCCCTGAGGCACCGTTGCAATGGAAACGGTTGCCGCACAGCTAGTCAGGTACTTAGCGCTGTGACTCTTGAGCAAGCTCTATTTAGTTTTCGTCCTCGTCATCTTTGCTTGGAAACAAGAACGGGTTGCGAGCACGAGCCGATTTTTCACGGATGGCGTCGCTCTGCTCGAGCACCTCTAGATCGATGTTCGCGAAGTGGACCTCATCGATGTAGGCCCTCTCGAGTGATGACTCAAGTGCCTTCGCACACTTCTTGCAACGGTTTGGCCCGAGAGCCGACTTCTGGCACTCGAGGTCGCAGTGCGAGCACTGTGACTTTGACAACTTGGTGCCGCATGCACAACGACCTGGCTTGTTAGCCAGTAGATCCTTGTTCTTTTTAAACATGTATCGCCGCCTTCTTCTTTTGGAAATGTTGCAGGTTGATAGTCAACAAAGAAATCGGGGAGTGTATTCCCGAAACTCAGCTGAATTTTCTAGGCGTTATGAATCCGTGATTCGGTTCATGAGATTCCTCCTTTCAGTTGACTTCCAATTTGGATGCCCGTCTTTTTTCAACCAGTCGCACCTTTCCGGGAGGCCCGGAGGTTGCCACGATCTTTTATTGATCGCTATCGGGGGCATGGTTGCCGATCCGATTCTTGTAGCAGTGATTATGTTAACGCAGCACACCGACATTTATTACGCCGACGTGAGAAATATTTTTGCCCTACATATGTAGGGATTTATTCTTGGGGTATTTTCTGTTCCCAAAACTGGGAACTGATAACTAATCGTCGGACTGATCGAAATCGAGCGGCGACATGTCCATGTTGAGCTCGTAGAGTCGTGCGGGTTTTCCGCGCTTGGTGTTGTCGACCTTCATGGTTTGACGAAGCAGCGGCATGTCTGATTGCAACATTGAGCGCCTGAACTGATCGGCCTGCGACTTTTCGCCGCGAGCGACATCCCTGAAATCTTGAAGATCACTTATGCGAAACTCGCTGCCGAAAGGAAGCACGCCAAGGTAGCGGAACGGGTCGAGACGACCGGTGAATGCGTGACGCAATTTGCGCCAAGCGTAGAAAACCATGTCGTCGTGGTCGTGCCCGAGAATTGCCGGTTTGCCCAAATCGACATTGGTGCGACGCTCGTGGCCACGCTTTTGGTTTGGCGTGAGCCTGTACCCGAAACGCGAAACTCCGTCGAACTCTTCAAGCCCGCCGTTCTCTCGTTCCCAGTTGTCGATGAACTCCGACGAGGTCACGAGCTCGAGCCCAACCTCGTAGCGGCCGCCAAGAAACTGCCGCAGGTCTTCGAAGGCGATGGCTCCCCAGTAGGGAATCGATATGACTCGGTGGCCTGCGTTTCGATCTGCCTTGTCGAAAATGCCAATTTGCCTCAGTTTGACCTTGGCCTTTACGCCTAGAACGTCGCGAACCACACGGATGGCGGCCTGCAGCAAACTCTCGTCTCCCGTCACGAAGTCACCCGGCAGCACACGAGTTTCGTGGTCGGTTTCGGTGTCTCGCATGGTCACAACGTAGAGACCGGTTCCAATGTCAGAGGTGCCTGATAACTTTTCACTTCTGATGAGTGAATCTGCCCAAATTGAGTTTGCGAGCTTTTCGGCCTCGACCAGCGTGAATAAAGCCACGTTGACCCCGAGGTCTGGCTTGAGTCGGTCGTTTTCGATCACTTGAGGCACCTTTCGGCTTGAGTTTATAAGAATTTCAGCCAATACCGTAATTAAATGTCGGTGGCTACGTATAACATACTAGAATAACAGCGAAAATGAGATAAACAAGAAAGGTTTCCAACATGAACGCAGATAACAAGAATTGGGCCGCAGGCCTTGCCAGCAACACCCCGCTTGATCAGTTGCTAAGCCAGCTTGCTCAGGCACGTCCAGCAACCACCAAGGTGCTAGCAGGTGCCCTACCAAAGATTCACGTTGGCCGCAGCTACAAAGTCGCAAACCTAGAGTGGTTTCCGGTCTGGACTGACGCGCCACTAAAGACGCGCGCCTACATCACCAACTTTGACGCACAGAAGGTCAAGGTCGCCGAGCAGGCCCAGGCTAACGTTGGCGGTCTTCAGATCGAGAACACCACCCAAGAGCCGGTGCTGCTTTTTGAAGGCACCCTGCTCGAGGGTGGCTGGCAGCACCGCGCGCTCACCAGAACTGTTTTGGTGCCGGCGGCATCCGTGATTTCGCTACCAGTCGTTTGTGTCGAGCAGGGTCGCTGGGGCGGCGCGTCAAACCAGGTCATCGGCAAGAAGGTTGCCAGCGCCGGAATTCGTGCGGGGCTTCGCGGTCTTCGCAAAGAAGGCCAGTTCGTTGCGCAGAGCTTCGCCGACCAGAGCGACGTTTGGAACAAGGTTGAGCGTTTGGCGCACCAGTCAAACACACACAAGCCGTCGCAGTCTTTCGTCGAGATGCGCAACGACCTAGATGTGCGCATGCAACTCGACCCGATAGTTGCGCTCGCCGGTCAGCGTGGAGTTGTCATTGCAATCGGTGGTCACCCTGTGGCTCTCGAATTGTTTGATCACCCAGACACTCTTGCCGAGCGTCTCGAGTCGATTGTTCAGGGATACATCGCAGAGTCAATGCTTCGCGACTTCGTGGCGACACCAAGCTCACGCGTTCGCACCTTTGTTGATCGCACCGAGCGTCAGGAGCTTTCAGAAGATGTCGATGCAAATCGCAAGCGCACCACTTCGAATGCACATGTTGCCTCAGAAGCGTTGTTTGAGTCAGAAGTGCTGCTGCACCTGTCGACACTAAACGTGAAGCACGAGTTGGTGTTGGCCGCATAACGGCGAAGCCGACGAGGCGTGCTGGGTCTGCAAGCCGCAGACCATCGAACTACAACAAATTGAATTTCCGAATCTAAATAGAAGGATGTGATTGTCAATGCAAGTTGACTTCCGTTTTGAGCACCACCTGGTGAAGGCCAACACCACAACTCCAATCGGCCTAATGATCGAGTGCACCGCACCAGCCGCACCGATTGTTGCAAGCACTACCGTTCGCGCATCGCAGGGAGTGGTCTTTGTAATCGACCGCTCCGGGTCAATGGGCAGCGGCCGCCTCGAGTTGGTAAAGCAGACCATTCTCGAACTGCTGTCACGCCTAAACCGCGATGACTTCTTGTCAGTGGTCAGCTTTGACGACACGCCGGTTGTCGAAGTTGAGATGAAGCGCGTCTCTGACCACAACATGTCAGATGTTCGTCGTCGCATCGGCGACATGCGCCCGGGTGGCAGCACCAACCTAGAAATGGGTTACCGCAAGGGTATCGAGCAGGCAGCAATTGCCGGCGTCGAGACCAAGATCGTGTTGCTGTCAGACGGCCAGGCAAACGCCGGGGTTGTTGACCCAGTGCTACTTGGTCAGTTGGCAGCGCGGGTAACCGAGCACATGATCACCACCTCAACCATCGGCATCGGCACTGGCTACGACGAGCGCATCCTCGATGCACTTGCGGTGGCAAGCACCGGAAACCACTTCGCTGCAATCAACTTGGGCGAAGCTGTTGATGGCCTAACCGCCGAGTTCGACGACCTGTTGAACAAGACGGTCACCAACATCAAGGTGTCGATTGAGTTGTCGCCACGTTTTGGTGGCGCCGGTTCAAGCATTCGCAAGACTCAGTATTTGCGCGCGTTCACAGCACAGGGTGGTCTCGCAAACGCTGAGCTAGGCGACATGTGCTCGCAAGAAGAGAAGAACTTCGTGTTCGACCTCAACTTGGGTGCCGTCAACTTCACTGACGGTGCTTCAGAGCAGGCAGCGAAGATCAACGTCGAGTGGGTAGACCTCGCAACCAACCAGTTGCGCAGTCTTCAGACTGAACTGAACGTATCCGTGGTGAAAGCCGAAGACTACGTTGAGCCAGCTCGAGACGAAGACGTAGTTGCCGAAATTGCAACGATTCGTTTGCAGGAGCAGAAGGAGTTTGCAATTCAGCTCATGCGTGACGGCCGTGTTGCCGAAGCACAGGCGTTGATGGCTCAGCTTGGCATGGAGTACGAGCGCATGCTTGACGAGTTTGTTGGCATGAGTGCTCGTTCACGTTCACGCATGAGCAGTGAGTGGTCTGAGAGCATGTCGTTCTCAACGCTGTATGGCGATGAATTCATCAAGCGCAGCACTGAGAGCGTCAACCGCAAGCGCTCGAACAAGCCCGACCCCCGCAAAAAGGGTGATGTCTAATGTGGGTATTCACAGAGACCGGGTTTGTTAGTGCCGTTCGCAAAGACAGCACGCCTGATGTGATCACCGTTCGCGCGCGTGATCGCAAGTCACTCGAATCTCTAGCTGGGCTCGCTCAGGTTGAGATCGCGAAGTCGCCAAATGGTGACTACCCGTATCGATTGTTTGTTGCCACCGAGGTCTGGGCCGAATGGGTCAGCCTCGTGGCGATGAACGTCGACTACGACAATTTCAAAAGCCACGTGGCGCAAACCCGTGGTTATGACTACGCTCACGAACT
>JBFYOO010000030.1:0-8017 GCA_041303785.1 Micrococcales bacterium | reverse complement strand
AGCACCTTCCGGCCCACGTGCTCGACAGCTACCTGCTGCGGGCGCTTTCGGTTGCTGGCTGGGCACCAAACTTCGACAATTGCGTTCGTTGCGAAGCGCCAGGCCCGCACCGTGCATTTGTGATGCAGGTTGGAGGTGTGGTTTGCGATAACTGCAGGCCGCCGGCCGCGGCGCTAATCGATTTCGAGACATCGATTTTGCTTGCGGCACTCTTGACCGGCGACTGGGATGCCGTGAGGGCGGCAAGCGAGAAGAGCACACAGGCGGCAAGCGGTATCGTGTCTGCATACTGCCAGTGGCACATTGAGCGTGGGCTCAAGTCACTTCAACACGTGGAGCGAAACTCATGAGCGAGGAATTTCAACCGGTCAAGAAAAAGGGCGTTCGCGTTCCGAAATTCAAAGCGGTACCTAATCACGTAGCGATTGTCATGGATGGCAACGGGCGTTGGGCAAACAAACGCGGCTTGTCGCGAATAGAGGGGCACAAGGCCGGCGAGGCCGCTCTGCTAGATGTTGTTGCGGGAGCGATTGAAGCCGGAGTCAAGAACCTAACTGTTTATGCGTTTTCTACCGAAAACTGGAAGCGCTCGCCAGACGAAGTTAGATTTCTCATGGGCTTTAATCGCGATGTTCTTCGCAGAAGAAGAGATCAGCTAAACGAATGGGGTGTTCGAGTTAAATGGGCCGGCCGCAGACCTAAGCTCTGGGCTTCTGTTATCGAAGATCTTGAAGCAGCAGAGAAACTGACTGCAAAGAATAAGACGCTAACCCTGACAATGTGCGTCAACTACGGGTCGCGAATTGAGATTGTCGACGCGGTTAATGAAATCGCAAAGCAGGTTGCCGAGAAGAAGTTGCAGCCAGGTGCAATCACCGAGAAGACAATCGCCAAGAATCTGCAGAGCAACTGGCTGCCCGATGTCGACCTCTTCGTGCGCTCTTCTGGCGAACAGCGCACCTCAAACTTTTTGCTCTGGCAGTCTGCCTATGCCGAGTTTGTCTTTCTCGACACCCTCTGGCCCGATTTCGACCGCACTCATTTATGGCAGGCGATTTCGCACTTCGGCGGCCGCGCCCGGCGCTTTGGCGCAGCCGTTGATAAACCTCGCGGCAAAACAAGCCCGACAAAGTAGACTTGCACTCTCGCGCTCAACCAGCACTGCATCCAGCAGCGCCTCGAGATTGAACGCCCGAAAGGCAAGCTCATGGCTACTCCTAACCGTCTCGACTCAGTCATCTCTCTAGCCAAACGCCGCGGATTCGTGTTTCCGGCTGGCGAAATCTATGGCGGAACCCGTTCAGCCTGGGATTACGGGCCTCTCGGAGTCGAGCTCAAAGAGAACATCAAGCGCCAGTGGTGGCGAACCGTCGTGAACAGCCGCGAAGACGTCGTCGGCCTCGACTCATCGGTGATCTTGCCTCGCAAAGTCTGGGAGACCAGCGGTCACGTCAAGGAATTCGTCGACCCGCTAATCGAGTGCACCTCGTGCCACAAGCGTTATCGCGCAGACCACCTTGAAGAGGCCTTCGAAGAGAAGAAGGGCCGCCCACCACAGTCAATGAGCGAGATTGCTTGCCCTGCCTGCGGAACCAAGGATGTCTGGACAGAGCCGAAGTTGTTCAACGGCCTCTTGAAGACTTACCTCGGCCCAATCGAAGATGAATCGGGTTTGCACTACCTGCGACCAGAAACCGCGCAGGGCATCTTTGTGAACTTCGCCAATGTTCTTGGCGCAGCGCGAATGAAGCCACCGTTTGGCATCGGCCAAATCGGAAAGTCGTTTCGAAACGAAATCACTCCAGGAAACTTCATTTTCAGAACGCGTGAGTTTGAGCAGATGGAAATGGAATTCTTTGTCGAACCCGGCACCGATGAGCAGTGGCACGACTACTGGATTGAGCAGCGACTCAACTGGTATCTAGATCTCGGCATCAAGCGTGAGAACCTGCGCCTCTTTGAGCACCCGAAAGAGAAATTGTCGCACTACTCGAAGCGAACAGTCGACATCGAATACAAGTTTGGTTTTCAGGGCAGCGAGTTCGGCGAGCTCGAAGGAATTGCCAACCGCACCGACTTCGACCTAACTGTGCACTCGAAGGAGTCGGGCGTTGACCTGAGTTACTTCGATCAGGCAAAGGGTGAACGCTGGACACCTTTTGTAATCGAACCCGCTGCCGGTCTAACTCGGTCGTTAATGGCTTTCTTGGTCGACGCCTACGCAGAAGACGAAGCACCAAACACCAAGGGTGGCGTAGACGTCAGAACTGTTTTGCGTCTCGACTACCGGCTTGCTCCGATCAAGGCGGCCGTGCTGCCGCTCTCGAGAAACGAAGATCTCTCGCCAATGGCACGAGAGCTTGCGCAAGACCTTCGCGGACACTGGAACATCGACTTCGACGACTCGGGTGCAATCGGCCGTCGCTATCGCCGCCAGGATGAGATCGGAACACCTTTCTGCATCACGGTTGATTTCGAATCGCTCGACGACCAGGCGGTTACTGTTCGCGAGCGAGACACAATGTCGCAAGAGAGAGTGTCGCTCAGCAAGCTAAAGGGCTATCTAGCCGAGAAGTTGGTCGGCTAAGTCGATGACAATTGCCAGTCGCCAGCCTGCTTTGCAGTACGGCAAAATCGAAATAGACACCCCTGTGGTGTTGGCTCCGATGGCTGGCATAACCAACACCGCATTTCGCAGGCTTTGTCGCGAATTCGGTGGCGGTCTCTACGTATCCGAGATGGTCACTTCGCGCGCCCTGGTTGAGCAGACCGAAGGCTCACTTCGCATAATCGGTCATCACGAAAGCGAAGACGTGCGCAGCGTGCAACTCTACGGTGTCGACCCAGTCACCATTTCTCGCGCCATCAAACTCTTGGTTGATGAAGACAAGGCAGATCACATCGATCTCAACTTCGGCTGCCCGGTGCCTAAGGTGACTCGAAAGGGTGGCGGAGCGGCTCTTCCTTGGAAGCGCGACTTGTTTGAGGCGATTGTGAATTCTGCCGTTAAGGCCGCAGGTGAGCTTCCGGTCACGGTCAAGATGCGCAAGGGAATCGATAGCGAACATCTGACGTTTCTTGATGCCGGAAAGACCGCGCGTGACGCGGGAGTAGCAGCCATCGCACTGCACGGCCGAACCGCGAGCGACTATTACTCTGGCGTTGCCGATTGGAACGCAATTGCAGAGCTACGCGAATCACTGCCTGATGTGCAGGTGCTTGGCAACGGTGACATCTGGTCGGCGGCCGATGCGATTCGCATGATGCGCGAAACCGGAGTAGACGGCGTAGTTGTCGGCCGCGGCTGTCTAGGTCGCCCTTGGCTATTCGGTGACCTGCAAAAAGCGTTCGACGAATATCGTCGTGACCCAAACTCGAACGCAGCAATTGACTTGATTCAGCCGAACCTTGGCGAAGTTGCCGATGCGTTCAAGCGTCACGCCGAACTGTTGGTTGAATATTTCGAAAATGAAGATCACGCCTGCCGCGACATTCGCAAGCACGTTGCCTGGTACTTCAAGGGCTATCCGGTCGGTGGCGAGTTTCGTGCTCGTCTCGCGCAGGTGCTAAGCCTCGATCACATGGATGAAATTCTCGCTGAACTAGACCGCGATCAGCCCTATCCGGGTGAAGAAGCCGAAGGCCCGCGCGGTCGACTTGGTGGAGCAAAGAGCACCACCCTGCCAGAGGGGTGGCTCGACTCGCAGCAACTGGTTGGCAACGACCGCACTATGTTGTTAGAGGCCGAACTGAATGTGTCTGGGGGATAAGTGGGCAGCTTAGAAACTGGCTACAGCGACTTCGACCGCGAGCGTTTCGAGCCTGAGATTCGCAAGAGCAACGTTCAACGTGGCGAGTTCGCCCGTGACCGAGCTCGTGTTCTGCACTCGAGCGCTTTGCGCAGGCTTGGCGCGAAGACCCAGGTGCTCTCGCCAGAAAAGGGTGACTTTGCTCGCACCAGGCTGACCCACTCACTCGAGGTGGCCCAGGTTGGCCGCGAGATGGCAAGCGAGCTCGGCATTGACCCTGATGTTGTAGACATGGCCTGCCTAGCTCACGATCTAGGGCACCCACCATTCGGGCACAACGGCGAGACTGCCCTCAACGAGTGGGCGAGTGAAATCGGCGGCTTTGAAGGCAATGCGCAAACGCTGAGGTTGCTAACTCGAATCGAGCCAAAAGTGTTTAGCGCAAACGGCGAAGCGCGTGGGCTAAACCTAACCAGGGCGAGCCTCGATGCCGCCTGCAAGTATCCGTGGACCGTTAGCGAAGCCGTTCGCGATTTGGGTGCTGGCAAGGGCGTGAAGTTCGGCGTATACGCAGACGACGAATCGGTGTTCGCCTGGCTTCGCGACGGCGCGCCTTCGCGACAAAAGTGCATTGAAGCCCAAGTTATGGATTTCGCCGATGACGTCGCCTATTCGGTGCACGACTTTGAAGACGCAATCGTTTCTGGATACATCAATCTTGGCGAGCTATCAGATCGCGGTTCGCGTGCAAGCCTGATCGACAAGATTTCGCTCTGGAACGGCGGCGAGATTGATCGCTCGCAACTTTCCGAGGCGTTTGAGCATCTCGAACGAAATGAATACTGGTTGAAGTCGTTCAGCAACACCCCAAAAGATCTCGCGACATTGAAGAACTTGACCTCATCCCTGATTGGTGAGTTCGTGCAAGCTTCCACAGCGCGCACGCTCGAGTCAGCCGGCAGCCAAGCCACGCGTTTTCAGTCGCAACTTCTCGTGCCGTCAGCCATCCGTGCGCAAATTAGCGTGCTCAAAGGTCTTGTCTCTGCATTTCTCATGTCGCATGATTCACGCAGACCTTTTTACGAATGGCAGCGGGCCCTGCTCACCGAACTTGCCGATGCACTGCTTGCCAAAAACGGAGTAGATCTAGACGCCTATTCGACCAGCGCGTTCAATGCCGCTCAGGGTGAAGCCGCCAAACGCAGAGTAATAGTCGACCAGGTTGCCTGCCTAACCGACCAGAGTGCGCTAACCCTGCATAACCGCCTGGTTGGCGGCCGTTCGAGTTCGTTCTAGAACCTAGGATTATTGGCATGGCAGGCAGAATAAGCGCGAGAGACATCGAAGAGGTCAAATCTCGCGTCAACATTGCCGACGTGGTGAGTGATTATCTAGCGCTCAGGCCCGCTGGCGTAGGTTCGCTAAAGGGGCTTTGCCCATTTCACGATGAAAAGTCGCCTTCTTTTACAGTCAAGCCAAACGACGGCTTCTATAAGTGCTTCGGCTGTGGCGAGGGCGGAGACGTCTACAAGTTTTTGCAGCAGCTAGACCACATCAGTTTCTACGAGGCAGTCGAAAAGTTAGCCGGTCGCGTTGGCTACGTTCTCACCTACGAAGAAGGTGGGGGGCCGTCACCTGATCACGGATTGAAGAACCGCATCCTCGAGGCAAACAACGCCGCTGCACTCTTTTACCAGTCTCAAATAATGACCGATGCTGCCGAAACCGGTCGAGAGTTCCTAAAGTCGAGAGGATTCGACAAGGCCGCGGCAGAGCGCTTCTCAATTGGTTTCGCTCCAAAGGCATGGTCTGAGCTTTACGCGCACCTAAAGTCGCTCGGATTCTCAGACGAAGAGCTCATCTCGGCCGCGCTGGTCACCAAAGGTGACAAGGGAATCTACGACAAGTTTCGGGGTCGCCTAATCTGGCCGATCAGAGACTCAACCGCTCAGGTCATCGGTTTCGGTGCGAGAAAGCTTTTCGATGACGACAGCGGGCCCAAGTATCTCAACTCGAGTGACACGTTGGTCTATCACAAATCGCAGGTGCTCTATGGAATCGATTTGGCGAAACGCGATATTTCAAAAAACCAGCAGGTCGTGGTTGTCGAGGGCTACACCGATGTGATGGCTTGCCATCTCGCCGGAGTAACCACAGCCGTTGCAACTTGCGGCACGGCTTTCGGCGACGATCACATCAGAACTTTGAACCGCATGCTTTCGACTTCGGTTGACTCGGCCGCAGAAGTCATCTTCACCTTTGACCCAGATGCGGCAGGCCAGAAGGCTGCGATGCGCGCCTACAACGACTCGAGCAAGTTCAATGCACAAACCTTCGTTGCTGTTGGCCCAGATGGTCTTGACCCCTGCGACCTGAGAAGCGAAAAGGGTGATGAGGCCGTAGTTGCCATGATTGCCAATAAGCGACCAATGTTCGAATTTGCCATCAAGCAAAAGATTTCGAAATTCGATCTGAGCACACTCGAAGGGCGAGTTGCGGCGGCCCGTGCGGCAGCGCCCGTCATCGCTCAAATTCGCGATGCCGCGTTGCGTCCGGCATACATCCGTGAGCTTGCCGGATGGGTGAGTCTCGACGGCAATGAAATTGCCGCCCTGGTTGACGTTGCGATCAAGCAGGTTCGCAACGAATCGGTTGCGTCTATGCGCCGCGACAACAATGCAAGCAAAGATGTGGGCCCTAGAGATACAGGCGTAAGCGATTCCGATGCGCCACCTGAGGATTCTGTCGAGAGCTCTCCTTATCCGGCCATCAACCTGCGCGATCCGATTATGCGATTTGAGCGCCAGTTGCTCGAAGTGATTGTTCAGGTTCCTGCGGCTCTTGATGCAAACCTTGCCTTGAGAATCTGCAAATCGGCATTCAGCGCGCCGACCCACATTGCCGTGGCCAACTCAATCGAGGCCGCAATTGGGCTGCTAGGAAAGCACGAATTTCTGCCAACCCTCGCTATTTCGCTGCCACCAGATCTGCAACCTGTGCTTCTCGAAATTGCTGGCCAACCGCTGCCAGCTAGAAACGAAACCGAACTATTGGTTTATGCGCAGGGTGTAGTTTCGCGAGGCATTAGTGCAATTCTCGCGAGAGAAAAGAACGAGTTACTTGCAGCATTGCGTCGCGAAGAACCAGAGACCGAACAACACAGGCAAATTGGCCTTCAGCTTCAGCAACTAGAGGCAGAGCGTCGCGCTTTAGGTGACAGTTAATGGCAATCGATCGCAGCCTAGTTAGCATCGAGCCCAAATCTTTCGATGAGTATGCAAAGGCCGTGGTTGGTGCAGGCGCTCAAGTTGCGCCTCTGAGCTCACAGGTTGGCGCACTTATCTGGACAGACTATTCGCAACCTCAAGCCTTGAAAGAACTGCTCGAAGCAAATAGGCAAATCGAGTGGGTTCAACTGCCTTTCGCGGGAGTAGACGCATTTGTTGACGTGCTGCAACATCCCGTTGTTTTCACTTCTGCCAAGGGCTCATATCGTCAGCCAGTCGCAGAGCATGCGCTTGCACTCTGTCTCGCTCTCGGCAGAAAGCTGCCGGAGCGAGTTGTGGCGAAGACCTGGGGCAAAAAATTCGCGGTAAGTCTCTACGATTCGCACATTGTGCTAGTTGGCGGGGGAGGCATCACAGAAGAATTAGTGTCACTTCTCGCCCCGTTCAATACCCGAGTGTCAGTAGTTAGAAAGCACCCGAAAGAGATTGAGGGTGCGAGTGAAACCGTTGGTTTCGATCGCTTGGATGAGTTCTTGGCGCTTGCCGACTTCGTAGTGCTGGCTGCTGCTCTCACCGACGAAACTCTCTATCTTTTTAATGAACGCAGGTTTTCGCTATTGAAGCCTTCTGCATATTTGGTGAACATCGCCCGAGGCAAAATGATTGACTCGGCTGCGTTGCTAAAGGCTCTCGAGTCAGGTGTCATCGCTGGTGCAGCGGTTGACGTTACAGACCCAGAACCATTACCTGATGGCCACCCACTTTGGAACGCTCCGAATTTAATAATTACTCCGCACACGGCAGACACTAACGCTCAGGTCGTTCGGCTCTTCAGCCAGCGAATTGATGTGAACGTGAAGGCCTGGTTGCAGGGTAAAGACTGGGTCGGTCTAGTCGATAAGCAGCTCGGTTACTAGACGGCAGGTTTGGCGATTCTGCCTTCGATTTGCTAGGGTTAGTGCTTGCGAAAGCATTCCTCGGTAGCTCAATTGGCAGAGCAATCGGCTGTTAACCGATAGGTTCTTGGTTCGAGTCCAAGCC
>JBFYOO010000029.1:0-2728 GCA_041303785.1 Micrococcales bacterium | reverse complement strand
CTCTTCAACTGCTCTCACAGATTCAGAACGACCTTTTTGACCTCGGTGCCGATCTGTCGAACCCGCTAAACGAACACTACGAGTACGAGCCACTTCGCGTTGACGCGGTTTGGATCGATGCGCTCGAAACCGCTATCGACAAGTACAACTCGCAGCTTGAGAAACTCGACTCATTCATTCTTCCTGGCGGTTCTGGGCTGGCCGCTGGCTTGCACCTAGCACGCACGGTAGTTAGACGCGCAGAGCGAGCCACCTGGCACGCAATCGAGACCTATGGCACCGAGCCTGCAAAGAAGGGACACAACGATGGTGGCGTTAGCCCGATCGCTGCAAAGTATCTAAACCGACTCAGCGACCTCTTGTTTGTTTTAGCTCGCTACGCAAACATCAAGCACGGCGGCGACGTCAAGTGGGTTCCGGCGGCAAACCGCCGCGAACGCCCTGAGCACCCAACCCGCACAGAGTAGGCACTGAGGTGGGTTTTCTCGAATACCTTCGAAAGAGCATGCGCAAGCGTTCGAGCGGCGCTGGCGGTGCCCTCGGCATATTCAATGAGCTTTACAACCCCAGTGCACACTCTGCGCAGATAATAGTTGAAGAACAGCGACGCGCAGTTGTTCCTAAGCCTTCGCCAGTTGACAAAGCCTTAGAGGATAAAAAAGAAAACCCCACCAACTAGGCGGGGTTTTCTTTTAGTTCTTAAGAGCGAGGCTCTAAACGAGTGCCGCATGCCTTGCGAAGATCGTCAACACATCGTGCTCAATCGACAAAAAGCCGTCTTCAGCTGAAGCAACAAGCTTTTCACCGGTTGGCAGAGTGATGCGAACCTCACCGGCAGCCAAAATCGCGAGCATCGGCTCGTGACCTGGCAGCAAACCAATTTCACCCTCAACGGTCTTGGCGATAACCATTTTGGCGGCACCAGCCCAGACCGCCTGATCGGCAGCAACTAGTTCTACGTGAAGGGTCTTGTCAGACATTACTTGCTGCCTGATTCCTTCTGCAGACGAGCGTAGTTCTCCATAACCATGTCAAGGCCACCAACGTTGAAGAAGGCCTGCTCAGGGATGTGGTCGAACTCACCGGTTGCGATCTTGCTGAAGCCCTCGATGGTGTCTTTGATTGGAACGGTTGAACCAGGAACACCGGTGAACTTGGTTGCCATGTAGGTGTTCTGAGACAAGTACTGCTGAATACGACGAGCGCGTGAAACGGTGATCTTGTCTTCTTCAGAAAGCTCCTCGACACCAAGAATCGCAATGATTTCTTGAAGTTCCTTGTTCTTCTGCAGAATTCGCTTCACAGCTGTAGCGGTCTCGTAGTGATCCTTGCTGATGTAGCGCGGGTCAAGAATTCGAGAGGTAGAAGTCAACGGGTCAACCGCTGGGTAGAGACCCTTCGAAGCGATTTCACGAGAAAGCTCGGTGGTCGCATCCAAGTGGGCAAATGTAGTTGCCGGAGCCGGGTCGGTGTAGTCGTCAGCTGGAACGTAAATCGCCTGCAACGAAGTGATCGAGTGACCACGGGTTGAGGTGATGCGCTCCTGAAGCAGACCCATCTCGTCGGCGAGGTTCGGCTGGTAACCCACAGCAGAAGGCATGCGGCCTAGAAGGGTTGAAACCTCTGAACCTGCCTGAGTGAACCTAAAGATGTTGTCGATGAACAAGAGAACGTCTTGCTTCTGAACATCGCGGAAGTACTCTGCCATGGTGAGTGCCGAAAGCGCCACGCGAAGACGCGTGCCTGGTGGCTCATCCATCTGACCGAAAACCAGCGCTGTCTTGTCGATAACGCCAGACTCAGTCATTTCGTCGATTAGGTCGTTACCCTCACGAGTACGCTCACCCACACCGGCGAATACAGACACACCATCGTGGTTTTCGGCCACACGGTAAATCATTTCCTGAATCAAAACGGTCTTACCAACACCGGCACCACCAAATAGACCGATCTTTCCACCCTGAACATAAGGGGTTAGCAAGTCGATGACCTTGATGCCGGTCTCGAACATCTGGGTCTTTGACTCGAGCTGGTCGAAGGCAGGTGGCTGGCGGTGAATTGACCAACGCTCGTTGACCTCGATCTTCTCACCTGGCTTACCGTTTAGAACTTCACCGGTCACGTTGAATACGTGACCCTTGGTGACATCGCCAACCGGAACCGAGATCGGTGCACCGGTGTCTTGCACGGCACCGCCACGAACCAAACCATCGGTTGGCTTCAGAGCGATCGCGCGAACTAGGTCGTCACCGAGGTGCTGAGCTACCTCGAGGGTAAGAGTTGTCTTCTCGCCACCTAGGTCAATCACCGTGGTCAACGCGTTGTAGATGGCTGGGATGGCATCGTGCGGATACTCGATGTCTACCACCGGACCATTTACTCGGGCGATGCGACCAACGCCGCCTGCCTTGACAGTCGACTTCGCGACTGGCTTGGTGGCTGCCGCTTTCGCGGCTGGCTTTGCAGCGGCCTTTGCGGCTGGCTTCTTTTTGGTTTCGGCCATGTCTCTTTCTTTCTCTTAGTCCTCGTCGCCCTGTGAAGCCAATGCATCGGCTCCACCAACGATCTCGGAAATCTGTTGGGTAATTTCTGACTGACGTGCCGCGTTGCTTAGGCGGGTATAGTTCAAGATCAGCTTCTCGGCGTTATCGGTAGCCGACTTCATAGCCTTCTGACGGGCTGCGTGCTCAGATGCGGCAGACTGCAGCATCGCGTTGTAGATTCTGCT
>JBFYOO010000028.1:0-13100 GCA_041303785.1 Micrococcales bacterium | reverse complement strand
TCTTCGGTCTCGGCACGAACTTCTTGAAGAGCAAGGATGTCTGGCTTTGCTTCTTGCAGCCAGGCGGGCATTCCGTTGCGAAATGCAGCGCGAACGCCGTTGACGTTTACCGAAACAATCTTTAGGGCCATGCTGGTAAGTCTAAACTCGCAGCGCGAATGCTAGAACGAGACGCGAACCTGAGTCTTTACAACCGTGAGCTTGATCTTGCCGAGAGCTCGCGAAGTTGGCCCACCCTTTGCTGCACCCGAGGTGGTGTTGAAGCGAGCGCCGTGCTCTGGGCAGATCATTACCGAGCCGATGGTTCTGACGGTGCCCGGTCGCTTTGAAAGGGTGGCTCCCTGGTGCGTGCACTCTGCGGCGAAGGCTCTGAAGACTCCGCGCTTTGGCTGAGTCACGACGATTGAGCGACCGCCGATTGAGAACATCCTTGCGCTGCCGACCCGCACGTCTGTCGTCTTGCAGATGTTGTAGGTCTTGGCAGCAGCATAGGCCGACTCTGAAAGCGAGGTGAGCCCAACCGTGGCTAGAGCTGCGGCAAACGCCGAGAGCGCTGCTCGGCGAGTAACACCCGCAGAAACTTCGGTGACCTCGGCCTGGCTAGACCGGCAGTTGAATGAGTCGTTCATAGTTCTTATCTAAACGGCGGGTGGGTGCTGGGTATTCCCAAAGCAAAACCCCAGAGCCGCTAGACCCTGGGGTTTTATGAAGCTTGAGCTAGCGACTATGCGCGACCGCGCAAGATCGCTTGCTTCACTTCGGCAATAGCCTTGGTTACCTGGATGCCACGTGGGCAAGCCTCGGTGCAGTTGAAGGTTGTGCGGCAGCGCCAGACACCTTCTTTATCGTTCAAGATGTCTAGTCGAACTTCTGAGCCTTCGTCACGCGAGTCAAAGATAAAGCGGTGCGCGTTAACGATTGCTGCCGGGCCGAAATACTGGCCGTCTGTCCAGAACACTGGGCACGAGCTGGTGCAGGCTGCACACAAGATGCACTTGGTGGTGTCGTCGAAACGCTCGCGGTCTTCTGGGCTCTGCAAGCGCTCTTTGGTTGGCTTGTCGCTTGCAATCAAGAAAGGTTGCACATCGCGGTAAGCCTTGTAGAACGGCTCCATGTTTACAACCAAATCTTTTTCAACTTCGAGACCCTTGATTGGCTCAACGTAAATCGGCTGGGTGATGTCGAGGTCTTTGATCAGGGTCTTGCAGGCAAGACGGTTGCGACCATTGATTCGCATTGCGTCTGATCCGCAAACACCGTGCGCGCATGAACGACGGAATGTTACCGAACCATCGATCTCCCACTTAATCTTGTGCAGCGCATCGAGAACACGATCGGTTCCGTGCACCTGCACGTCGAAGTCTTGCCAGCGTGACTCAAGGCCATCCTCTGGGTTGTATCGACGCACAAAAAGCGTGACAGTGAAAGACGCGACAGCGCCCATCTCTTCGAATTCAGTTGCCATTAGTACTTGCGCTCCATTGGTGGGTAGTTGGTAATGGTGACTGGCTTCCAGTCGATCCTGATGTTGTCGCCAGGCTTCTTTGGCTTCTTGTCTGTGAGATAAGCCATTGAGTGCACCATGAACTTCTTATCGTTGCGATCTTCGAAGTCTTCGCGATAGTGACCGCCGCGGCTCTCACGACGCTCACGAGCGGTGAATGCCAAAACCTCTGCGAGATCAAGCAAGAATCCGAGTTCGATAGCTTCGAGAAGGTCGGTGTTGAAACGCTGACCCTTGTCTTGAACCGAGATTCGGCTGTAGCGGTCACGCAATTCTGCAATCTTTTCGAGAGCTTCGTTTAGTGACTCTTCTGTGCGGTAAACCTGTGCGTTGAGATCCATTGTGTCTTGCAGCTCTTTGCGCAGAACGGCAACCTTCTCGGTGCCCTTCGAGTTGCGAACCACGTTAATCATCGAGATCACTTCGGCTGCTGGGTTGGCCGGCAGCGGCACGAAATCGGCGTCCTTGGCATACTCCACCGCATAGATTCCAGCGCGCTTGCCGAACACGTTGATGTCTAGAAGCGAGTTGGTGCCCAAGCGGTTTGCGCCGTGCACCGAAACGCAAGCGCACTCGCCAGCGGCATAGAGACCCTTGACCACGGTCTTGTTGTCGCTGAGAACTTCGGCCTTGATGTTGGTTGGAATTCCACCCATTGCGTAGTGTGCTGTCGGGAAAACCGGAACCGGCTCGGTGTAAGGCTCGACGCCGAGGTAGGTGCGAGCAAACTCTGTGATGTCAGGAAGCTTCGCGTCGATCACCTCTGGCGGCAGGTGAGTGAGGTCGAGCAAAACGTAATCTTTGTTCGGGCCAGCACCGCGACCTTCGCGAACTTCGTTTGCCATTGCGCGAGCAACCATGTCACGAGGAGCAAGGTCTTTGATTGTCGGTGCGTAGCGCTCCATGAAACGCTCACCCGATGCGTTGCGCAAGATTCCACCCTCGCCACGTGCAGCTTCAGACAAAAGAATTCCGAGTCCGGCTAGACCGGTTGGGTGAAACTGGTAGAACTCCATGTCTTCGAGCGGAAGACCCTTGCGGTAAATTATGCCAACGCCGTCACCGGTGAGAGTGTGTGCGTTAGAAGTGGTCTTGAAGATCTTTCCGAAACCGCCGGTTGCGAACACGATGCTCTTGCCCTGAAAAACGTGAAGTTCTCCGGTTGCGAGTTCGTATGCAACAACAGCAGACGGACGCTCTTCTTTTCCAACTTTGGTCATTACTAGGTCAAGCACATAGAACTCGTTGTAGAACTCGATGCCGAGCTTCACGCAGTTCTGATACAGGGTCTGCAAAATCATGTGACCTGTGCGGTCTGCTGCGTAGCAAGAGCGGCGAACCGGAGCCTTGCCGTGGTCGCGAGTGTGACCACCGAAACGACGCTGGTCAATCTTGCCGTCTGGTGTGCGGTTGAAAGGCAGACCCATGTTCTCGAGATCGATAACGGCCTGAACTGATTCTTTCGCGAGAATCTCTGCGGCATCCTGGTCAACTAGGTAGTCGCCACCTTTTACAGTGTCGAAAGTATGCCACTCCCAGCTATCTTCTTCAACGTTGGCAAGGGCTGCAGCCATGCCACCCTGCGCAGCACCCGTGTGCGAACGTGTTGGAAACAGCTTCGAGATGACGGCAGTCTTCGCGTGTGGACCGGCTTCGATAGCCGCACGCATGCCGGCGCCACCGGCGCCAACGATGACAACATCATGCTGGTAGTAGTGAATTTTCGGATTCGACAATTACTAGTTCCTGATTTCTATCGTTATGACTGGTTGACCGGGCAGAAGCTCGGCAAGTTTTCTGGTGTTCCGTTAGCAGGGCAAGGATCGAAAGTGAAGATTACGAGGGTGCCGAGCATGATTAGTGCCGCGCAGGTTGCCCAAAGAATCCAGACCAGTGTCTTGCGAGTTTTTTCGCGCTCCGCATAGTCGTTAACAATCGTTCTCATGCCATTTGTTCCATGGATTAGTGCTAACCAAAGCATTAGCAAATCCCATACCTGCCAGAAAGGGTCTGCCCACTTGCCGGCGACGAAGGCAAAGTTGATTGCCTTGATTCCTTCACCGACCCAAAGGTTGGCGAAGAGGTGACCCAAGACAAGAATGATTAGTGCGACGCCCGAGACGCGCATGTAGATCCAACCCCATTTTTCCCAGTTGGTGCGCTTTGCCTTAGCGGTGCGTGGTGGCTCAATGACAATTGACATTTTCTATCTCTCGCTTATCCGAAAACGTTTCCGAGGTGGCGCGGGGTGAAGATCGCGAAGATCACAAATGCGATCGTT
Organism: Micrococcales bacterium; assembly: GCA_041303785.1. Lineage (GTDB taxonomy): Bacteria > Actinomycetota > Actinomycetes > Actinomycetales > Microbacteriaceae > Rhodoluna. The sequence goes on along the minus strand of JBFYOO010000028.1, from coordinate 9,315 downwards.
ACGACAATCCAGAACATCAAGTTCTGATACTTCGAGCCCTTCGACCAGAAGTCGATCAAAATGATGCGCACTCCGTTGAAGGCGTGATACAAAATTGCAGCTACTAGGCCGAGCTCTGCAAGCCCAATGATTGGGGTCTTGTAAGTCGCAATGACCGCGTCATAAGCCTCTGGGCTAAGTCGCACTAAAGCGGTGTCGAGAACGTGAACCAAGAGAAAGAAGTAGATGGCAACGCCGGTGATGCGGTGAAGCACCCACGACCACATACCTACTTTTCCGCGATACAGGGTGCCTGCTGGCTTTGATGGCAATTAAGGCCTCCTCGGTTGATTTGCTTGAAATAAGCGTCAAAAACTCTTCTTAAGTGTAAACGAGCAAAACGCGCCCCTGTCAGTTTTTGCCTTATTCGGCTAGGGTTTTTAGGTTATGAGCGCCCCAATCGATCGCTTTTTTAGCATCATCCCAGCCGGCGGAATCGGCAGCCGACTATGGCCCCTTTCGCGAGCCGCTGCTCCTAAGTTTTTGCACGACCTCACCGGCTCTGGCCAGACACTTCTTCAAGACACCTGGGATCGACTTCTTCCGCTGACCCCACCCGAACGCATTCTCGTCGTCACTGGCGAGGCGCACCAGAGCGCTGTCGAAGAACAACTCGAAGACCTCATCTCAAGCAACTTAGTTCTCGAAAAATCGCCAAAGGATTCAACGGCTGCCATCGCGCTCGCGGCAGCAATTTTGGTTAAGCGTGAACCCGATGTGATCATCGGTTCATTTGCTGCAGACCACGTGATTGTCGAAGGCGCGAAATTCGAAAAGACCGTTCGCGAGGCAATCGAAGTTGCCGCCACAGGCAAAATCGTGACCATCGGAATCACCCCGACCGAACCTTCAGTTGGCTTTGGCTACATCAAGACCGGCAGTCGAATCGAAGGTGCAGACACTGCTCGCGAAGTTGCCAAGTTTGTCGAGAAGCCGAACATCGAGAAGGCCAAGCGATATGTCGAATCGGGCAAGTATCTCTGGAATGCCGGCATGTTTATCGCCCCCGCCAAGTTGTTGCTCGACCAGTTGGCCAAGAGCGAGCCGCAATTGCACGCGGCAATTCTCGAAATTGCAGATTCCTGGGATACACCGGCTCGGGCAGAAACCGTTGCTCGCATCTGGAACAACTTAAAGAAAGTCGCCATCGATTACTCGGTTGCCGAGCCAGCAGCGGCTGCCGGCCTGGTAGCGGTGGTTCCCGCATCATTCAGCTGGCACGACGTTGGCGACTTTGCAGCCATCGCCGAGCTGCAGTCTCAGGGCCGCAGTGGAAACCTGGCCGTTCTGGGTAACGCCAAGGTGCTCGCAGACTCATCCAGTGGAATCTTGGTTAGCGAGAGCAACCGACTGATTGCCCTGATTGGCCTCGAAGATGTGATTGTGGTCGACACCCCAGATGCGCTGCTGATTACCACCAAGGCTCACGCCCAAAAAGTGAAGTCTTTGGTCGACGCACTTAAGGCCACCGGCCACAGCGACGTTTTATAAAGCCTTTGTAACGACTGGGTTAAATGTTGGCGCAAAGCGCTCTCATGTTCTTTTTGGGTAATAAATGGTCATAGTCTTAAGGCACCGAACGACTGTGAAATCCACGGTCGTTATGAGAGGAAAATAAGTGAAAATCTCACGCATTTCATCAGCAGTTGCCATGGCGGCTGCTTTTGGTTTGGTTCTTTCGGGTTGTGCCGCACCGGCCACCGAGCCAACCGTGACCCCAGTTGACTTCAAGGCTTGTGCCGTTGCCGACGAGGGTAGCTGGAACGACAAGTCATTCAACGAGTCTGTTTACACCGGCCTAATGCAGGCAAAGACTCAGCTTGGTGTCGAGACCGCAGATGCTGAATCAGCATCGGCAGAAGCTTTCGAGCCAAACCTTCAGCAGATGATCGACGCAGGTTGCGACATCACTATTGCTGTTGGCTTCAACCTAGTAGCTGCAGTTAACGCTGCTGCTGCTGCAAACCCAGAGGTCAACTTCGTAACCGTTGACGGATGGTCAGAAGGAAACGCAAACCTAAAGCCGTTCAACTACAACATGGTTGAGTCGAGCTACCTAGCTGGCTACCTAGCTGCTGGTTACTCAAAGACCGGCGTTGTCGGAACCTACGGTGGAGTGCAGATTCCTGCTGTTACCGACTTCATGACCGGTTTCTACAACGGCGCAATGAAGTATGCAGCTGACTCAGGCAAGGCCATCAAGGTTGTTGGCTGGGACCCAGCCACCGAAAAGGGTGACTTCATGGGTGACTTCACCGCTAACAGCGGTGTTTCAAAGACCATCTCTGCATCACAGATCAAGCTAGGCGCAGACGTAATCATGCCTGTTGCTGGTGAGCAGTTGGGTGCTTTGTCAGAGGCAATCAAGGACTCAGGCAAGGAAGTTGCAATGATCGGTGTTGACAGCGACCGCGCAGTCAACTCACCAGAGTACGCACCTCTAGTTCTCGTTTCAGTTGAGAAGCGCATGACCAAGGCCGTATTCGACCTAATCAACGACCTAGCCATCAACGGTGGAACCTTCAACGGTGACGCTTACGTTGGAACCCTAGAGAACGACGGAACCGGCCTATCGCCATTCCACGACTTTGACAGCAAGGTTGACTCAGAGCTAAAGGCTAAGTTGGACGAGTTGAAGGCAGCGATCATCGCTGGCGAAATCGACCCAAAGAACTAGTTTCAAGCACGGATGCTGCCGAGGCCTTCTGGCCTCGGCAGTTTCTGCTTTAAAGGTCGATTAGATTTGTATCTGAACTACAAAGGAGTGGAATGAAGCTCGAGTTGCGCCAAGTCACGAAGCGCTTTGGCACGTTGGTCGCTAACGACCGCATCGACCTAGTTGTTGAACCTGGTGAGATTCACGCCCTGCTCGGTGAGAACGGTGCCGGCAAGAGCACACTCATGAATGTTCTCTACGGTCTATACCAGGCCGACGAGGGCAAGATTCTTCTCGACGGCGTCGAGCAAAACTTCAAAGGCCCTGGCGATGCCATGTCTGCGGGAATCGGAATGGTTCACCAGCACTTTATGTTGATTCCCGTTTTCACAGTCGCTGAAAACGTGGTGCTCGGCAACGAACCGACCAACAAGCTCGGTGTGCTAGATCTCGATCAAGCCCGCAAGAAAGTGCGCGAGCTCTCAGATCGATTTGGTTTCGATGTTGACCCGGATGCCCTGGTTTCAGATTTGCCGGTGGGTGCTCAACAGCGTGTAGAGATCATCAAGTCACTAATTCGTGACGCAAAAGTTTTGGTTCTCGACGAACCAACCGCGGTGCTAACTCCTCAAGAAACAGACGAGCTGATGCAAATCATGCGCGACCTCGCGGCCGCCGGAACCTCAATCATTTTCATCACGCACAAGCTGCGCGAAGTTCAAGCGGTGTCAAACAAGATCACCGTTATTCGACAGGGCAAGGTGGTTGGCGAAGCGAAGCCAACCAGCACAGCCGGCGAATTGGCCACCATGATGGTCGGCCGAGAAGTAGACCTAAAAGTCGATAAGTCAACCGCAAAGCAAGACGGCAACCTGGTCTTGCGCGTCGAAGACATCCACGTTGAAGATGATCGCAAACAACTTGCTGTCGACGGTGTCTCGTTTAATGTTCAGGCTGGCGAAATATTTGCCATCGCTGGTGTGCAGGGCAATGGGCAAACCGAACTTGCCGAAGCCCTTCTGGGTCTGCGACACGTCGTCAAGGGGCGCGGTGCAATCGCTTTAAACGACAACTACATCGATGGCCAGTCGGTTCGCCAGCGCCTAGAAGCCGGCATCGGTTATGTGCCCGAAGACCGAAAGAAAGATGGTCTAGTGGGGGAGTTTGACATTGCAGAGAACCTGATGCTCAATGGCTCCTACGGAAAGCCGTTCGCAAAGGGAGTCGCAATTGACTTTGCCAGCCGCGATCGAATCGCTAAAGAACTAATCAAGGCGTTTGACGTGCGAACCCCGTCGGCTAGCACTCCAGCCCAAAAGCTTTCAGGCGGCAACCAGCAGAAGGTTGTTGTTGCCCGCGAACTTAGCCGAGAGGTCAAGTTGCTAATTGTTGCGCAACCAACTCGTGGAGTTGACGTTGGCTCAATCGAGTTCATCCACGAGCGAATCGTTGCAGAACGCGACGAAGGTAAGGCCGTTCTGTTGATATCAACCGAGCTCGATGAAGTTCTTGCTTTGGCCGATCGAATTGCGGTCATGTATCGCGGAAAGATAGTGGGAATTGTTGACGCAAATGTGTCACGCGAAACCCTCGGAAAGATGATGGCTGGTGTTGCCGCATGAGTAAGTCGAAAGTAACCGAAGAGAAACTTGAGAACGAGTCAACATCGAGTCAGGTGCTGCGCGAAATTTTGACCGGCTCACCGGTGCGAACGCTGCTGTCGATCTTTGTTGGTTTCTTCGTTGGTGCTATTTTCATGGTCGCATTCAATCCAGACGTATTGAACGCAATGAATTACCTGTTCAGCCGACCGGCAGATGCATTTGGTGCTGTTGCGAAGACCATCGGCGATGGATATGGAGCGCTTTTCAGAGGTGCAATTTACAACACTCAGGCAGACACTTTTGAAATTGCAATTCGACCGATAACTGAAACGCTTCGCTTTGCAGCACCGCTGATTATGGCCGGTCTCGGTGTAGGTCTTGGCTTCAGAGTGGGCCTCTTCAACATCGGTGCCGTTGGTCAGATGGCTTTTTCACTGATTGGTGTTACCTATGTTGCAACACAGGTGCAGTTGCCATTCATCTTGCACACAATCGTTGCCGTTGTAGTGGCAGTGATTTTTGCCGGTGCTTACGGAGCAATAGTCGGGTTCTTGAAAGCTCGCACCGGTGCCCACGAAGTCATCGTGACAATCATGTTGAACTATGTGGCGCTTAATCTGTTTTCGTTCTTCTTGCGCACACCCGGCTTGCTACTCGAGAAAGATGGTGGCGGCACTCCAAAAGCCGACCCGGCGCTAGAAACCGCAGTCTTGCCAAACCTGTTATCTGACCAGTACCGCCTCAACTGGGGTCTCATAATCGCCATCGGCGCCACTTTCTTCTACTGGTGGCTCATGGAGCGGTCAACCATCGGTTACCGCTTCAGAATGGTGGGCTTCAACGCCAACGCAGCCAGAGCCGCTGGAGTTCGGGTTGAGCGCACGTTCGTTTGGGCCATGGCGGCTTCAGCTGCTTTTGCCGGCCTGGCGGGCGCAAACCAGGGCCTAACAGCCGTTGGTGGTGTGACCCCTTCAATTCACGCCAACATCGGGTTCGACGCAATCACTGTCGCGCTGCTCGGTGGTTCAAGGGCGGGCGGCATCTTTGCCGCCGGATTGCTGTTCGGTGCTTTCAAAGCCGGCGGACCGGCCATGCAGGTAGTCGGTGTTGCTCCTGAGATTCTGCACGTGGTTCAAGCGCTGATCGTGATGTTCATCGCAGCGCCGCCACTCATTCGTGCGGTGTTTAGGTTGCCACAGCCACCAAAGCGCAAGCCAATCTCAGAGTGGGTGGCCGCTCGTCTTGGCAAGGGCAGTGCTTCAACCGAGCAGAAGGCGAGCAACTAATGTCGCGCATCGAAGTTACCCCTGGCATGTTCTCGCAGGCCGAGCAGAAGAAGAGCCTCAAAGCTCCAATCGTGATGGCTGTCGTCACGCTTTTCTCTTTCGTGTTCTTCGCGATTCTTGGCCCGAAAACAGAGGTCACGTTTCAAATCACAGAGAGTGATGCGTTTGTAACGCTGCCCGACTTGGCACTACCTTCGAATGCGCTTGGCTATGGCACGGCGGCAGTCATGGTGCTAATCACTATCGCATCGCTATGGTTCGGCGTGACTAAAAAACGCGTGCCGCAGATGTTTGCCGTTGTCTACGGTCTGGTTGCAATTGTTGCTTTGCTCGGATGGCTCGCCGCCGGTGCAGATGTTCCGGTTGGCTTCTTGCTTGGCAACACCCTTGTGCTTGCACTTCCGATCATTCTCGGCGGCATGGGTGGCATCATGAGCGAGCGCGTTGGTGTTGTGAACATCGCCATCGAGGGCCAGTTGCTCACCGGCGCATTTCTTGCAGCGGTAATCGGCAGCATTACCGGCTCTCTCTGGATTGGCGTTATTGCCGCGATGGTCGGCGCCGCTTTGCTATCGACAATCTTAGCTTCGCTCTCAATCAAGTATTTGGTTGACCAGATCATCATCGGCGTGCTCTTGAACGTTCTGGTAATCGGTGTCACCAACTTCTTGCACTCGCAAGTGATTAGCCAAAACAACGCAGACCTGAATTTTCCTGGCACTTTCAACCGCATCGAGATTCCGATCTTGAGCCAGTTGCCGATAATCGGTGACGCTTTCTTCAACCAGGGTGCAATCGTCTACCTTACTTTCTTGATCGTGCCGGCGCTCTGGTTCGTGCTGTTTCGCACCAAGCTCGGACTTCGCGCCCGTGCGGTCGGCGAGCACCCGCTTGCAGCTGACACAGTGGGCATCAACGTTGGTCGCACCCGCTTCTGGTGGGTCACCATCGGAGGCGCCGTGGCTGGCCTGGGTGGCGCTGCCATCACGGTTGGCAACGTTGGAGCTTTCGGTCGCGAGATGACCGGCGGTCTGGGCTTTATCGCCCTGGCCGTGGTTATTCTGGGCCGCTGGCAGCCGCTCTACGTGTCGATTTCGGCGCTGCTCTTCGGCTTCGCGATCATCATGCGAATCTGGTCTAACCAGATCAACCCGGTGATTCCGGTCGACTTCATCACCATGGTGCCTTACCTAGTGACTCTCATCGCTGTTGCTGGTTTCGCTGGTCGCGTTCGCGGCCCGGCGGCAACCGGCAAGCCTTACGAAAAGAACTAAATGTCTGATATCAACTGGGATGAGCTTCGCACCGTAGCCGTCGAGGCAATGAAGAAGTCTTACTCGCCATATTCGAACTTTGCGGTTGGGGCGGCGGCAATCACAACCGACGGAAGAATCGTTAGCGGGTGCAACATCGAGAACGCAAGCTATGGCGTCACGCTTTGCGCAGAGTGTTCACTCGTGAGTGACCTGCTCATGACCGGTGGTGGAAAGTTAATTGCCTTCACCTGCGTTGATGCAAATTCAAACGTTTTGATGCCCTGCGGCCGCTGCCGCCAGTTGTTGGTTGAGCACGCGGCACCTGGCATGATTCTCGAAACCATTTCTGGTTTGAAGACCATGGTCGAAGTTTTGCCAGATGCGTTCACGCGCGAAGAGCTAGAAGCATAGTGTCGAATTTTTCTGCAGTTGAACTGATTATTCAGAAGCGCGAGCACGGCGAACTTTCAACCGAGCAAATCAATTGGCTCATCGACTCGTACACAAAGGGTTCGGTTGCCGACGAACAGATGTCGGCGATGGCGATGGCGATTCTGCTAAACGGCATGAACCGTCGCGAGATTGGTGATTTAACTTCGGCGATGATCGCCAGCGGCGAGAAGCTCGACTTCAGCGCACTGTCGGTGCCAACCTCAGACAAGCACTCGACCGGTGGTGTTGGCGACAAGATCACCCTGCCGCTTGCCCCGCTGGTATCTGTTTTCGGCGTTGCCGTGCCTCAGCTTTCTGGCCGAGGTCTCGGTCACACCGGCGGAACCCTCGACAAGCTCGAGTCGATCAAGGGCTGGCGTGCCAGCATCTCGAATGACGAGATGCACCGCCAGTTGGCCGAAGTTGGCGCGGTTATCTGCGCTGCCGGCTCTGGTCTAGCTCCTGCCGACAAGAAGCTCTATGCCTTGCGCGATGTCACCGGAACTGTTGAGGCCATCCCGCTGATTGCCAGCTCGATTATGAGCAAGAAGCTTGCCGAAGGCACCCAGTCACTGGTGCTCGACGTGAAGGTTGGCTCTGGCGCCTTCATGAAGACCATCGAGCGTGCTCGCGAATTGGCAACAACCCTCGTGCAAATTGGCCAAGATGCCGGCGTGCACACCTCTGCTCTCATCACCGATATGTCTACTCCGCTCGGTCTCAAGGTAGGTAACGCCCTCGAGGTCGAGGAGTCGCTCGAAGTTCTTGCTGGCGGTGGCCCTGCCGATGTTGTCGAAATCACTGTTGAGTTGGCGCGCGAAATGTTGCGCCTGGCCGGCAAGGGTGACGTAGATGTTGCCGCCGCGCTAAACGATGGCCGCGCGATGGATCAGTGGCGTCGAATGATCTCTGCCCAGGGTGGCGACGTTGATGCGCCGCTGCCGAAGGCAAAGCACTCGCACACGATCGTTGCTCCAAGTAGCGGGACCCTTTTGTCTCTCGATGCGCTTCAGGTTGGTGTCGCGTCATGGCGTCTCGGTGCCGGTCGCGAACGCAAAGAAGACGCCGTGCAGTTTGGTGCCGGAATCGAGCTGCACGCGCAAATCGGCAACCAGGTTGTTGCAGGTGCTCCGCTGATGACACTCTTCACCGACGACGAGCCGCGTTTCGCTCGCGCGCTCGAATCGCTCGAAGATTCGTTTAGCATTGGCTCTGGCTCGCCAGAGCGAAAAATTGTTATCGATCGCATTAGCTAGGGTTTGAAATGAATATCAAGAAGCTGCCAAAGATCTCGTTGCACGATCACCTCGACGGCGGGCTTCGACCACAAACCATTATCGAGTTGGCCGATGAGATCGGGCTCGAGTTGCCAACCACCGATGCGGCCGAGCTGGGTCGCTGGTTCGAGCAGTCTGCTAACAGCGGCAACCTCGTTGACTACCTGAAGACCTTCGACATCACCACCGCCGTCATGCAGACCGCCCACGGACTACAGCGCGTTGCCAAAGAGTTTGTGCTCGATTTGGCTGCCGACGGCGTCATCTATGGCGAAGTTCGCTGGGCGCCAGAGCAGCACCTTGGCAAGGGATTGACCCTCGACGAGGTTGTCGCAGCCGTGCAGGATGGGCTCGAGGACGGCGCAGACGCCGCTGCCGAGAAGGGCCACAGCATTCGCACTGGTCAGCTCGTCACCGCCATGCGTCACCTCGACCGAGGCCTTGAGATTGCCGAGCTAGCCGTGCGCCACCGCAATGACGGCGTGGTCGGTTTCGACATCGCTGGGCCAGAAAAGGGCTTCTTGCCTAACCGCCACAAGGCAGCATTCGAATACCTTGCGAGCGAGATGTTTCCGGTGACGGTTCACGCTGGTGAAGCCGACGGTGTCGAGAGCATCAAGGATGCCATCGTGAGTGGCCGCGCACTTCGCCTCGGTCACGGTGCTCGTCTAATCGAAGACGTGATGTTCAGTCGCAGCCAGGGTGAGGCAGATTTTGTAGTTCTCGGACCGGTTGCCGAGTGGGTTCACGATCGAGGCATCGCAC
>JBFYOO010000027.1:0-2966 GCA_041303785.1 Micrococcales bacterium | reverse complement strand
TTCGGCAAAGTTGACGTGTTGCTTTTAGCAACTGCAATTTTTTGGGGTGGCAGCTACCTTGCGGCAAAGGACTTGACCGAACATGCATCGGTCAATTCGATCTTGGCATTTAGGTTCACGGCCGCCGCAGTGATCATGACTTTGATTGTTTTGGCTCGAGGCAACAAGTTTTCGAGAGCCGACTGGCAACTTGGCGCTCTCTATGGTGTGGCCGTTGGCACCATCATGCAAATTGAAACCAACGGAATCAAACTCACTTCGGCGACAAACGCCGGCCTGATCATTTCGCTGACGATTATTTTCACTCCGATACTCGAAAGCCTTTGGTCAAGATCTTGGTTGCCGCGCAAATTCTTTATCGCAGCGGTTGGCGCCATCGTTGGAGTTGCCCTGCTGGTTAGTGGCAACGGCTTCAAGGAGCCAAACATCGGCGATGCCCTTATGCTCGGCGCAGCTATTCTGCGTGCCATAACCACAACGGCTCAGGGCAAGTTGGCCGAGGGTCGAAAGGTCAGCAGTTTCAATGTGACCGTTGTGCAACTAACGGTGTGCGGCTTGAGCTACCTGGCCATCGACTTTGGTGGCACCGTGAAGCTAGTAAACGAGTTTGAAACTGCGCAGTGGCTCAACATGGCTTTCTTGGTTCTCCTCTGCACGGTCTTTGGTTTCGTTGCGCTGCAGTATGGAATTCTGCGAACTTCGCCATCGCGCGCCAGCCTTCTGTTGAGCACAGAGCCGATCTGGGCAGTTTTGACGGCCACTGTTTTCGGCGGCGAACAGCTCTTTTTCGTTGGCTTTATTGGCGCAGCGCTAATCATCGGCTGCTCATACTGGGGTCTCGGAATCGAGAACCGACACCGTTTAGCCCTTGATAGAAACCGGAAGGCGTAATGCACCAGGTGCCCGCTTTGGCACAACCGGATTCTTCGGTTCAACCGGTTTGGTAACGCGAAACTTCGTTCCGAGTTTTGGTCGACGATCTGTCTCACCCTTGTTTGGCCAGTGTGCTGCCGCCCACTCTGCTTGAGCGGCAATTGATAGTGACGGGTTTACACCCGGATTTGCCGAGAGCGTGGAGCCATCGAAAATGTGCAATCCCGGTTGACCGAATGCGCGAAGGTATCCGTCGACGACACCTTCGCTTGCATTTGCGCCGATCACGCAACCACCTAAGAAGTGCGCAGTCATCGGAATGCCGAACGGTTCGGTAGTCACAGCACCTGGAGTTCCATCAACGTCGCGCGCGAGTTCACGAGCAAAGTCGTGGCCGGCTTTAACCCAGGCCGGGTTAGTCTCGCCGTAGCCCTGTTTTGATGACAACTTGGTGCGACCGAAAAGAGTCTTTTTCGCAAAAGTGGTTAGCGAGTTGTCGCGAGCCTGCATGACCAACAATATGAGGGTGCGCTGTGGCCACTTGCGCAGGTTGTAGAACTTCGGCATGCGGTGCAGATTGCGAAGCGTTGCGCCAAGCAGCCTCAAAGGGGTTGGCGCTTCACCGCGCTTGCCTGATGCGAGAACCGACTCCATGATTGCCATGAAGCCGCTGCCGTGACCATAGCGAACCGGTTCGATGTGGGTGTGCTCGTCTGGAAACACACTCGAGGTAATAGCACTGCCCTCGCTGTAATCGACGTCGTCGCGTCGCGAGACCACACCGAGAAGCGACTCGCTGTTGGTTCTGCTCAGCGCTCCGAGCTGATCACTCATGCCCGCGAGACGACCATTGGCGCGAACTTTCTGCAATAGCTTGGCGGTGCCTAGCGCTCCGGCGGCCACGATCACCTGATCTGCGCTGATGTGCCTTGGCTTCAGCACGCCTGTCGCCCAGCTGGCGCGGGTCGAGATGAGGTAACTTGCGTCGTTAACCTCTTGGATGTCGGTGACCGTGGTGTCGGCAATTACCTCTGCTCCGGCAGCTTCGGCGAGATAGAGGTAGTTCTTGACCAGGGTGTTTTTCGCGCCGTGACGGCATCCGGTCATGCATTCGCCGCAGTTAATGCACGAGGTTCTCGATGGGCCTTTGCCACCGAAGTATGGGTCGGCAACAGTTGTGCCTTCGGCGAGTTTCTTTTTCGCGCCAAAGAAAATGCCAAGCGGCGTCATTCGGTAGGTGTTGCCGAAACCCATTCGGTCTGCGACCTTCTTGACGGCTCGATCGCTGTTGCTCTCGAATGGATTTATTTCGACACCGAGCATGCGCTCAGCCTGATTGAAATATGGGTCGAGTAGTTTCTGCCAGTCTGCGACTTTCGCCCACGAACCGGTTTTGAAGAAAGTTGCTGGTGGTCTATAAAGAGTGTTCGCGTAGACCAGTGAACCGCCACCGACACCTGCACCAGACATCACCATAACGTTGCGCAAAAAATCGATGCGTTGAATGCCGCGAAGACCAAGTCGCGGAAAGAAGAGAAAGCGCTTCAGGTCAAAACTATTCTTAGCGAAGTCTTTGTCGCGATAGCGCGAACCAGCTTCGATAACCAGAACGCGATAACCCTTCTCGGTTAAACGCAACGCCGCAATCGAACCTCCGAAACCGGAGCCAACGATTGCGACGTCGTAATCAGACATTTGCGTTTATGGTTGCCGCAGCGGTGACGCCGGTAGGCGTTCCTGCTGCTTCCACTCGATGTTGTAACCAACCGACGATGACATGAGATCTAAGAACGGCTTGGCATCGAAGTGCTCAGGGCCGAGAACACCGGCACCGCGCCAGATTCCCTCGGCCATAAGCTCGAGCGCAATGAGCGGGTTGAAAGCGGTCTGCCAAACCACGCACTGTGACTCGTAGTTCGCCATTGTCCACTCGTTGTCGGCTGCGTGATATAGATAGGTAGCGCGTTCGCGGCCGTTCTTGTCTTTGCCGAGAACCAGGGTTCCGGCACAGGTCTTGCCAGTCATGCGCGGCCCAATGTCTGCCGGGTTAGGCAGAACCGAGACCACCATGTCACGCGGAGCCACGTCTACAG
>JBFYOO010000026.1:0-5176 GCA_041303785.1 Micrococcales bacterium | reverse complement strand
AAGCAAGGCTAGTTACCCAAGCGGCCAAAGGGATCTGACTGTAAATCAGCCGTCATCGACTTCGGGGGTTCGAATCCCTCACTAGCCACGAAAACCCACTCCTCCACGAGTGGGTTTTTGCTTTCGTTGAAAGAGGAATCAAATGTCTGAAAGTTCATTGGCCAAAGTGCCAGAGACTGCTGAATACGCGGGGTGGAAAAAGCGCGTAACCGTTTTTCTTGTCGGGCAGACCATTTCGACGTTTGGTTCGTTTCTAGTTCAATACGCGATGATGTGGCACCTAACCCTGACCACTAAGTCTGGAACGGTGTTGGCGCTAGCTGCCGTTTTCGGATTCTTGCCACAGGCAATCGTCTCGATATTTGCTGGTGTGTGGGCAGACCGCGTGAACCGCAAAATCATGATTATCGTCGCAGACTCCGGCATCGCTTTGGCCACTTTCGGATTAGCGCTATTGATGCTCTCTGGCGTTAATGACCTGTGGCTGATTTTTGCTGTGATGGCAGTGAGATCTTTCGGTGCCGGAGTGCAAAGCCCAGCCATCTCTGCACTACTGCCGCAAATTGTGCCAACCGCAAAGTTGATGAGAGTGAATGGCATCAACAGCAGCGTTCAGTCATCACTTATGCTGCTCGCGCCGGTTGCTGCCGCTGCGGTGTATGCAAACATGTCATTGGTTGGCATTCTTTTCATCGACGTGGTGACAGCGATTATTGGTCTATCTTTTCTGGCCACTGTTGCAGTGCCAACAATCGCGCGCGCGGCGAGTGCCGATAAGCCGTCTTATTTTGCCGATCTCAAAGATGGAATGAACTACATCTTCACTCACCAACTGGTGCGCTGGGTAATGGCGATTTTCGCAATCGTATTTCTGCTGATTGTTGCCCCATCGAATCTCTCACCGCTGATGCTGGTTAGAAACTTCGGAACCGAAATTTGGAAACTCACAGTGCTAGAACTTTCATTCGGTGTCGGCATGGCGATTGGTGGCGCGTTGATTGCCCTTCTTGCAAACAAGCTCGACCGAATCGGCACCATCATCGCAACCTCTGTGGCCTTCGGGGTTTTGGCAATTGTCATGGGCTATACAACCAACCTGATTCTGTTCTTCAGCCTGTTCTTCTTCATCGGCTTGATTGTTCCGGCGTTTTCGACCTCGGCCATGACCCTGCTGCAAGAAACTGTTGAGCCAGAACGCCAAGGGCGTGTGTTCGGTTTCGTCGGCATTGTTATCGCCGTTGCAATGCCGCTTGGCATGGCAGTTCTCGGCCCGTTGGCCGATGTTGTGTCGGTAGAGATCTTGATGATTGTCACGGGTGCCGCAACAATCGTGATTGCCGCTTTCGCAGTTCTATTGCCATCCGGAAAGCGAGCGAGGGCTGCGGCTCACGCCTCTACCGGCAAGGCTTTGCCCGGGCAAGATAGTCAGCAACCCGAGTAGTTCAGGCCGCATCTCTGCACCAAACGGCCCTGCCGTTAGTAGATTTGTGTGGTCGTTGAAGCGACCAGCAAGGGGTAAACCATGAACGCAATTATCAACTTCATCACCGGCCGCAAGACCGCATGGGTGACACTACTTATCGGTCTGATCTTCGCGATTCTCGCCTTTGGACCTTTGCGCGCAGCTAGCACAGAACTAACCCCGGGCGTTGGCTTGCCAGCTAACACCGAGTCTGTCGTGGTCGATGAACTGATTTCTACCCTGCCCGGCTCAGATTCAACGGCTGCTGTGATTGTTTTTGCTGCCGACAGCGAGCTAACCGACGAGCACGTCACCTGGCTGCAAGGCAGTTTTGATCCGATGGCCCAGATGCTCGTTGGTGGCGCAAACGAAAAGTTTGTTGAATTCAGCAATCTTGAAGTTAACGGATCAAAGTTCGTTCCGCCTGCTGCCATCTCTGAAGATTCAACGACTGCGGTAATCACGGTGCCGATGGAAAAAACCGATGCCACCGAAGAAATTGCAACGCGTGTTGAAAAACTTCGTGAGTTAGCAAAAGAGGATGCGCCAGCAGGTCTCGAGGTGTACGTAACCGGTCCAGAGGGATTCTCTGCTGACCTGTCGGGTGTTTTCGCGGGTGCAGACTTCACGCTCTTGATCTCAACAGTGATCATTGTTGCCGCTTTGCTATTAATCACATATCGCTCGCCAACCCTGTGGATTGTTCCGCTTTTGGTGGTTGGTGTTGCCGATGGTATGGCTGGCCAATTGGCGCGTCAGGTAGCAGCGTTATTTGGAATCACGCCTGACGGTTCGGTGACAGGAATTCTCGCGGTGCTGGTATTCGGTGCCGGAACAAACTATGCGCTGCTCTTGATCGCACGCTACAGAGAAGAACTGCTTTTACACGAAGACAGACACTTTGCAATGGCGAAAGCCCTTCGCAGTGCAGCTCCGGCAATCATTGCATCGGGATCAACCGTTACTCTCGCGCTGCTAACGCTTTCGTTTGCAGATCTTGCCGGAAACCGCGCTCTGGGGCTGGTCTGTGCGACCGGAATCGTGATCGCCATGATTGCTGCCCTCGGCGTTCTGCCTGCGGCGCTAGTGGTGTTTGGCCGCGGTCTCTTCTGGCCATTCGTGCCAAAATTTGGTGGCATCAACAAGAGCGACACTGGCCTTTGGGCCAAGTTAGCCAAGGGTGTAAGCAAGAAACCGGTAGCCGTTTCGATTCTGGGTGTTCTGATTCTCGGTGGCCTTGCCTCAGGAGTGGGCGGCATTCAGGTTGGCCTGGCATCAACCGACCGCTTCTTGAAAACACCCGAGGCCGTTGTTGGTCAGCAGGTTTTGGCTGAGGCGTTTCCGGCTGGAAGCACGAGCCCGACCATCGTTGTAGCCAAGAGCGCTCAGGCCGAAGAGGTCAAAGCCCTGGTTGAAAACGTCGATGGCGTTGCTTCGGTTTCTCTTGGCGAAAGCGACGGCACCATCACGCAATTGAACGTGATTCTCGATGCAGAGGGTCAATCTGAAGAGGCCTATGCCGCCATCAATTTGATTCGCGATGAAGTCGACAAGGCAATCGGTGCTGAAGCTAAGGTCGGCGGTCTCGATGCGCAAGCGCTTGACGTCAAGGATGCCTATGCACACGATCAGCTGATCGTCATCCCGCTGATTTTAATTCTGGTGTTCGTTGTGCTCGTGATTCTTTTGCGCTCGTTCGTGGCACCCATGTTGCTCTTGGCAACCGTGGTCGCATCGTTCTTTGCATCGATGGGTGCGGGTTGGTGGATCTTCACCAGCGTTCTCGGTTTTCCGGCGCTTGATCTGAGCGTGTTTTTGTTCAGCTTCTTGTTCTTGGTTGCGCTGGGTGTTGACTTCAACATCTTCTTAGTAACCCGCGCGAAAGAGGAAGCCGAAAAGCTTGGCACGCGTCAGGGAATGATTAAGGCATTGAGCGCAACCGGTGGAGTGATTACGAGCGCTGGTGTCTTGCTTGCTGCCGTGTTTGCGGTGCTGGGAGTTCTGCCGCTTGTTGCGTTAGCTCAGATCGGTGTGATCGTCTGCATCGGTGTGCTGCTCGACACGCTATTGGTTAGAACCGTTATTGTTCCTGCACTCGCATTCATGACCGGCAAGAAGTTCTGGTGGCCGCTCAAGAATATTGAGGCGTAACAAAACCCTTAGATAACGCTCGCAAACCAAGCGAGATAAGGAATTCCAACCAACAGGTTGAACGGAAACGTGATTCCCAAACTCGTTGTGATGTAGAGACCAGGTTGCGCTTCTGGAAGCGAAAGTTTCACTGCCGCTGGCGCTGCGATGTATGAAGCGCTCGCGCAGAGCAGACCAAAGACAACCGAACCGCCTTCGCTCATTCCGATTGCTTGCGCGGATGCCACAGCTGCTGATCCAACAACTATTGGAAACGCGATCGCAAAAATCAGCAGACCGAATCCGGCGCTGCGAATATCCTTGATGCTCTTGCCGGCGTGAATTCCGAGTTGCAACAAAAAGAGTGTGAGAGCGCCTGCGAAGAGGCCACCGAATAGTGGTTCGACCTGCTGGTAGCCAGCAGAACCTGCCACCGCGCCGATGACAATGCCGCCGACCAAAAGCACAACCGACTTGCCGGTGAAAACCTCGTGCATTAGCGGACCAAAGGCGCCGCGCATTGCCGCTCGCTTGGCCAAGAAGATTCCGATGATGATTCCTGGCACCTCCATGATTGCCAGAAGCGTGAACAGGTAGGCCTCAACCTGCAGACCGGCTTGCTCGACGAAAACTAGGCCGGCAGTGAATGTGACGAGCGAGGTTGAACCATAGTGCGCCGCGAGCGCGCCGCGATTGATTGAGTCGAGTTTGGTTAGGGCTTTCAGCACGAAATAGACGGCCAGGGGAATCAAAATTCCGAAAGCCACCGATAGCGCGGCTGGCAGCAACACCTCATCGATTTGAGCACCCCTCAGCGCCACACCGCCCTTGAGCCCGATAGCAAGAAGAAGAAAGATCGACAGAAACTCGTAGACCTGCACCGGAATCTGCAGGTGACTGCGAACCGCGACCACGAGCAATCCGAGCACAAAAGCGAGAACAGCTGGAGATGTTAGGTTGCTAAGAGCAAGGGGCAGCGAGTCGAAAATCTTGGGCTCCTCACGATTGACTAGAACCAAGATACAGGAAATATATTTCAGTAATCAAGTTTCATGCTATTTTGAAGAAAATGTGACCAGCGTGCTGCAGTTATTCGGCCCAGAAAGCACAATAGATACATGACCCAGTGGACTTTTCTCACACACCACGGCCATGTGCTGGTGGCAGTGGTTCAGAATCCAAACCTGACCATCGACTTGATCGCTGCAAAGGTGGGCATTACCTCCAGGGCCACGGCCAGCATTCTCAACGATCTGGTCGAGGCCGGCTACTTGGTCAAAGAGCGCATTGGGCGCAATAACCGTTACACCGTTCACGGCGAGTTTCCGCTTCGTCACCCGCTGAACGACAAAGCCACGGTTGCCGACCTCTTGGCTATCTTCAAGTGAGCTGGGTCTAGCAACTAACTCGCTGTTGCCAACTCACACGGCTGGGCCTAAATTGTAAATCTCTTACATTTCTAAGCAAGGATTTACAGGTTTTTACATGGCCGGCATCGAGGACGTTGCAAAACTTGCGGGAGTCAGCACCGCAACAGTTTCTCGCGCGCTCTCTGGCAAAGACCATGTCTCTGACAAAGCCAGG